>NZ_JBEXUP010000015.1:0-95679 GCF_040614375.1 Nonomuraea sp. NPDC005983 | reverse complement strand
GTCCTTGACGTGCATGCTCAGGCAGACGAGCGCCTGCGAGCGGAGCGAGACCGGGTGGTCCTTCCACACGTACGGCTTGGTGCCCTTGGCGCCGCTGCGACGGCGCGTCCCGGACCGCGGAGGCCGTCGCGTTCGCAAGGGTGCTCGAGCTGTCCGACGTGGACGTCGTGCTGCTGCAGGCGGCGGGCGACCCACCGCCGCCGGGGCAGGTGTCGCAGGTCGCCGACGCCGTCCGCAACGAGACCGGCCTCGCCGTGATCGTCGACGACGGCCTGCGCACGCTCGACGCGGCGGACACCGCGATCGCGGCCGGCCGGTCGGACCTGTGCGTGCTGCGTTTCGATTCCGACGCTTGGGAGGCGTGATGAGCGGCTCCAGCGCTCCCCGGAAACGATCTGTGGGAAAGGCAGGTGTGCCATCAGCGATCTGATCAACGCCCACGACCAGCCGTTCTGGAATCCACGTACCGAGACGATGCCCCGCGAGGAACTGGCGGCGTGGCAGTGGCGCAAGCTGCAGCGTGCGCTGACGCAGGCCCGCAACTCCAAGTTCTGGGGCGAGCGGATCCCCGCGGACATCCGGTCCTTCGACGACTATGTGCGGCGAGTTCCGTTGGTGCACAAGAAGGAGCTGGTGGCCGCCGAGGAGGTGGCGCCGCCGTTCGGCGTGCTGCCCTCGATCGACCCGTCGGCCGGGATCCGGTTCCACCAGACCAGCGGCACCAGCGGCAACATTCCCCTTCGGACGTTCGACACGGCCCGGGACTGGGCGTGGGCGGTCGACATGTGGTGCACCATGCTGCACGCCGTCGGCGTGCGGCCGCACCACCGCGGCTGCGTCGCCTTCGGGTACGGCCTGTTCATCGGGTTCTGGGGGATGCAGGACGCGATGATGCGGATGGGCTGCATGGTGCTGCCGACCGGGTCGATGGACTCCGCCGCCCGCGTCCGGCTGCTGGTGGACAACCAGATCGAGGTGATCGGCTGCACCCCCACCTACGCGCTGCGCCTGCTCGAGACCGCCAAGGAGATGGGCGTCGACCTGGCCGCCGAAGGCAACCTGCAGGTCGTGATCACCGGCGCTGAGCCGCGGCCACCGGCCACCGGCAAGGCGATCAGCGAGGGTTTCGGCGCCAAGGTGATCGACGTCGCCGGGATGACCGAGCTCGCCACGGTGTTCATGTTCGAGTGCCCGGCCAAGCCGGGCGCGTGCCACATCATGGAGCCCGGCGTGATCGAGGAGGTGCTGCACCCGCAGACCAGGCAGCCGGTCGGCTACGGGGAGCGCGGCGTCCGGGTCATGACCGGCCTCGGCCGCGAGGGCTTCCAGATCTTCCGCTACTGGACCGAGGATGTCGTCGTCAAGCGGCCGTGGCACGAGTGCGGCTGCGGGCGCACCTGGGACTGGTACGACGGCGGCATCCTCGGCCGCACCGACGACATGCGCAAGATCCGCGGGATCTCGGTGACCCCGGTGATGGTCGAGGACGTCGTCCGTGGCTTCGCCGAGGTCCGCGAGTTCCAGACCGTGCTGCGGTCCGATCGCGGGCTGGAGGTGATGGTGCTGCGGATCGAGCCGGACGACGACGCCGGACCGGCGGCCGCCACGCTGACCGACCGGATCGGCGCGGAGATCAAGCGCGCGATCGGGCTGCAGCCCCTCGTCGAGCTGGTGGAACCCGGTGTTCTGCCGCGCTTCGAGGCGAAGGCGGTGCGCTTCCATGACGAGCGGTGAGCTGACCGCGCGAGAGCAGCAGCAGCTACGCGAGTGCTACGCGACGCTGCACGAGCTCGCGGCGACCTGCGGGGTGCCGGCGGTGCGGGCGGCCGCCCGGGCGGCGGTCGCCGAGGTGCACGTGGCGCTGGACGGGCAGGCGCTCGAGTTCGAGATGTACACCCACAGCTGGCTCACAGACGGACACGAGAAGGAACGCGAGTGACTACACCGATCCCCTCTACCAGTGAGATCGCCTCCGCGCGGTCGGGCGACGAGTCGGACTACAACTTGTCGCGGCGCTTCCTCGACCCGGCCCCTGGCGAGCGCACCGCGCTGATCACCGCTGCCGGCCCGACCACCTACGCGGAGCTGCGCACGCTGGTCAACCGGGTGGGCAACGCGCTGCGCAGCCTCGGCGTGGACAAGGGCGACCGGGTGCTGATCTCCCTGCGCGACGGCGTCACGTACATCGCCACCTGGTACGCCGCGCAGCGGATCGGGGCGGTCACCCTCGACGTCTGCAACTTCCTCAGCTCCGACGACTACCGGCACTACGTCGACTACCTCGAGCCGTCCCTCGTGGTCACCGACGGCGACGCGGTGGAGGCGCTGCGGTCCGCCGACGTGTCCGGGATGGCCGTCTTCGGCCCCCACGGCGGGCTGCGCGCGGACGAGCACGACTTCGAGGCGCTGGTCGCCGCGCAGCCCACCGACCTGACCGCCACCCCGATGAGCGCGGACGACCAGGTGATGTGGAAGCTCACCACCGGCAGCACCGGCAGGCCCAAGGCGTGCCGGCACGTCGCGCGCAGCCCCTGGCTGAGTCACCTGTGGTTCGCCAAGGGCGTGCTCGACATCCAGCCCGACGACGTGGTGATGCCGGTGCCCAAGCTGTTCTCCGGCTGGGCCCGTGACCTGGTGGCGCTGTACACGATGGGCGTCGGCGCGACGGGGGTCCTCTATCCCGAGCGCAGCACGCCGGAACGGATCTTCGAGCTGGCCGCCCAGCACCGGCCGACCATCCTCGTCAACGTGCCGACGATGATGAAGTCGATGCTGGCCCATCCGGACGCCGCGAAGGCCGACCTCAGCTCGGTGCGGATGTGCCTTTCGGCCGGGGAGCAGCTCCCCGCCGACTTACACCGGCGGTGGCGGGACACCTTCGGCGTCGAGGTGCTCGACTGCGTGGGATCGTCCGAGTCCTTCAACGCGGTCATCTGCAACCGGCCCGGCCACGCCCGGATCGGCAGCCTCGGCCAGGTCATCCCGCACTACGAGGCGACCGTGACCGACGACGAGGGCAACCCGCTGCCGGACGGCGAGGTCGGCGTCCTGCAGGTGAAGGGCGAGCCGGTGGCGATCGACTACTGGAAGGCGCCGGAGAAGACGGCGACGACCTTCCCCGCGCCCAACACGCTGCGTACCAGCGACCTGTTCATCCGTGACGCGGACGGCTACTTCTTCTACCAGGGCCGGGCCGACGACCTGCTGAAGGTCAGCGGGATGTGGGTGGCGCCGACGGAGATCGAGAACTGCCTCGCCACCCACCCTGCCGTTGTGGCGTGCGCGGTGGTCGGCTACACCACGACGGACGGGCTCACCAGCACGCGCGCCTTCGTGGTGGCCAGCAAGCCCGTCTCCCCGGCCGAGCTCCAGGAGTACGTGAAGGCCCGGCTGACGCCGCACAAGTACCCGCGGGACATCCGGTTCGTGGACGCACTACCGGAGACGCCGACCGGCAAGATCGACCGCAACACGCTGCGCTCGGCTGAGTGACAGCAATCTGGAAGATGCGGCGCCAAACCCTGGCGGACAATCTAGTTCGCCGACGACTGGTACCAAATCGGTGAAAGAGGCACTTCATGCACACAGTCACGTCGAGTGACGGCACCACCATAGCGTTCGAAAAGGTCGGCCAGGGGCCACCCGTCATCCTCGTCGACGGCGCCTTCGTCTACCGCGCCATCGACCCCTGGGCACCAGAGTTCGCCAGCGAACTGGCGGACAAGTACACGGTCTACACCTACGAGCGGCGCGGCCGCGGCAACAGCGGCGACACCGCCCCCTACGCCATCGCCCGCGAGATCGAGGACATCGCCGCGCTCATCAAGGAGGCCGGCGGAACCGCCAACGTCATCGGCATCTCCTCCGGCGCCGTCCTGGCCCTGGACGCCGCCGCCAGCGGCCTGCCCATCACCAAGCTGGCCGTCTACGAGCCGCCGTTCATCGTCGACGACACCCACCCCCCGCGCCCCGACGACTACCTCGACGAAGCCAAGAAGATCATCGCCGACGGCCGCAAGGGCGACGCCATCGCCCACGCCCTGACCAAGACGGTCTTCCTCCCCACCGAGATGGTCGAAGAGATGCGCGCCCAGCCGTTCTTCGCCGCCATGGAAGCCGTCGGCGACACCGTCGCCTACGACGGCGAGATCATGGACGGCCTCATGTCCGGCAAGCCACTGCCCACCGACCGGTGGAACACGCTGACCGTGCCGACGCTCATCCTCTTCGGAGGCGCCAGCGAGCAGTGGATGCACAACGCCGCCCACGCGCTCAACGACGTACTGCCCAGCACCACCGAGGTCCGCAACATCGAAGGCCAGACCCACGAGATCGCCGCCAACGTCCTCGCCCCCATCGTGGACAAGCACTTCACCGACTGACGCTGACACGCGGCCCGCACCGGCCACCAGACCGGTGCGGGCGGCGCGGACCCGTGCCGCCTCGGGCCGCGACCCGGGCCCCGAATTTCACCAAGAGGCAAAGCGCTCAAGAATTGTTTGGAATTGCGCCTGGACAGGCTGTCGGCTCATCATTTGCAAACTCATCATCGGCCGGCCGATAAAACCGGAGGTTTGCCACTGAAAAGAGGAGCTTGAGGCATTATGCAGCGAGTCATAAAGTGGTCTTGGACCAGAACCTTTCGACCAGGATGGTGAGAATGACAAGCAGCGAAGACTTAGAGCTCATGGCGTACAACAAGACGATCATTGACGAGTTCCGCGCCAACGACGGAGTAGTCGGCGGCGCATTCGAGGGCCTTCCCCTCCTGCTGATCACCACAAAAGGAGCGAAGAGCGGCGAGGACCGGGTAAGCCCGCTGTCCTATATCAACGACGACGCCCGCCTCGTCATCGCCGCCACGAACGTCGGTCGCGGCAAGCATCCAGGGTGGTACTACAACCTCCTCGCCAACCCGGACCTCACGGTCGAGATCGGAACCGACACCTACGAGGCGACCGCCGCGGAGGTCGACGGCGAGGAGCGCGACAGGTTGTGGGCGGGGCTGGTCGCGTCCAATCGGCGACTCGACAGATACAAGTCCATGACGACCCGGGAAATCCCCGTTCTCGTCGTCGAGCGCAAATCCGGCTGACCGACCGGCTCACCGTAACCCCTGGACGCCGGCTCGGGCCTGGTAACGGTCCGCCGTCGTCCGCGACTTCTTCGAGGCAACGTCACACTCGGCCGTGGTCCGGGACACCGTGGCCTCGATCCCTTTCCACCAAGGAGTCGAGGCCACCGCGTCCATGCCGTGACCGCGAGCGGCGACACTACGGCCTACCCGAGGCGGCCGCCGGTGCACGTGCTGTGGGCGGTCGCCGCCTCGGCCCGTCGGGGCGGCGCCCCGAGGGCCTTTCCGCAACCGATCGACAACCGATCGACGCGAGCCGACAGCGCTGTCCACGATCGACAGTTCCACCGGCTCGTCACGTTCCTGACCGGCGTATCCCGCACGATCGGAGATGAGCCGGCGGGCACGGTCCCGAAGAATTTCCCGCGTTTCCCGAGGGCGAGGAGACTGGCATGATAGGCGATCTGGACGGAACGGCCGCGCAACTGTGGTCGATGGCCGGGCTGGGCACGCCGATGGCGGTACGGGTGGCGGCCACGCTGCGCGTCGCCGACCACATCGTCGCGGGCCGGCAGACGGCGGCGGAGCTGGCGCAGGCGTGCGGCGCCGACGCCGACGCGCTGGAGCGGCTACTGCGCTACCTGACCGTGCGCGGCGTGTTCGAGCGCGACGAGGCCGGCCGGTACACCCTCACCCCGCTCGGCCGGCCGCTGTGCGAGGACCACCCGTCCGGCGTACGCGCCTGGTTCGACATCGATGGGATGGGCTGGGGCGAACTGTCGTTCGTGGAGCTGCTGCACAGCATCCGCACCGGCGAGGCGGCGTTCCCGAAGCGCTACGGCCGGCCGTACTGGGAGGCCCTGGCCGCCGACCCGGCTCGTACCGCGTCGTTCAACGCCCTGCTCGGCGCCGACGTGGCCGCGCGCGCGCCCGGCGTCGTGGCCGGCTTCGACTGGGCCGCGCTCAAGCACATCGTGGACGTCGGCGGCGGTGACGGTTCGCTGCTGGCCGCGATCCTGACCGCGAATCCCGCTCTGCGTGGCACGGTGGTCGACCTGCCCGAGGCGACGCAGACCGCCCAGAAGGCGTTCGCCGACGCCGGCCTCGACGGCCGCGCCGACACCGTCAGCGGCAGCTTCTTCGACCCCCTGCCGGCGGGCGCCGACGCCTACCTGCTGTCCCTGATCCTGCACGACTGGGACGACGACCCGGCGACGGCGATCCTGCGCCGCTGCGCGGAAGCCGCCGGTGCGACCGGGCGGGTGCTGGTGATCGAGTCGATCGGCGAGGGCGAGGAGAAGCACACCGGGATGGACCTGCGCATGCTGTGCCTGTACCAGGCCCGCGAGCGCGGCGTCGCCGAGTTCACCGCACTCGCCGAACGCGCCGGGCTGCGGCGCATCGCGGTGCACCAGGCCGGCCCGTCGGCGATCATCGAGCTGCGAGTGGCTTGACCATGGATCCGCGCGCCGCGTTCGAGGCGCTGGGTACCACGGAAGGCCGGCAGGACCCGTACCCGTACTACGACGCGATCCGGGCGCACGGCGACCTGGTGCCCGTGAAGAAGGGCAGCCTGGTCGCCGTCGGCTACCGCGAATGCACGCGGGTCCTGCGGGAACCGGCGCTCCAGGTGCAGGACGGCACCGCGTTCGACCGGGTGTATCCGGAGTGGCGCTCGCATTCGTCGGTGTGCGCGTTCACCGACTCCATGCTCTACAGCAACCCGCCGAAGCACACCCGCCAGCGCGGCACGGTCAACGCCGACTTCACGCCGCAGCAGGTGGCCCGGATGCGCCCGGTGATCGAGGACATGACCACGCGGCTGCTGGACCGGATCGCCGATCTCGGCGCCGACGGGTCCCCGGTGAACCTCATGGACGAGTTCGCGTCCCGGCTGCCCATCGCCGTGGTCAGCGCCATGCTCGGCTTCGACGCGGACCGCCAGGTGTGGTTCCGCGACATCGCGTCGGCGATCGCGGTGTCGACCGACGGCTTCACCGATCCGGCCGCCCTGGCCACCGCCGACGCCGCCATGGATGAGCTGGCCGACCACTTCGGCGACGTGATCACGCGCAAGCGCGGCTGTCCGGCGGCCGACATCGTCAGCGCGCTCGTGCGTCTGCACGACAGCGATCCCGCCAAGCTCAGCCACGACGAGCTGATCGGCAACATGATGCTGCTGCTCACCGCCGGCTTCGAGACGACGGCGTTTCTCATCGGCAACGGCGCGCTGATGGCCATCGACAATCCGCGCTACGCCGCTCTCCTGCGCACCCAGCAGCCGTTCGCGGCGGCGTACGTGGAGGAGGTCCTGCGCTTCGAGCCGCCGGTCCACGTCACCAGCCGCTGGGCCGCCGCTGATGTGACCATGTTCGACCAGCACATTCCGGCCGGCTCCCGGGTTGTCGTCCTGCTCGCCGCGGGCAATCGCGACCCCCGCCGCTATCCCGACCCGAACCGATTCGACCCGGGCCGCGCCAACAGCCAACCTTTGAGTTTCGGCGGTGGCGTTCATTTCTGTCTGGGCGCGGCCCTGGCCCGGTTGGAGGCCCAGACCGCCCTGCCCATGCTGGCCCGTCGCTTTCCCCAGATCACGCTCGCGGACACCGCGACCTATCGCGACCGGTGGGTGATCCGTGGCCTGCGCACGCTCCCCGTGACTACCGGCCGCGCCGTTACGGCATCGCGTCGATGAAACCGCGGCCGTCGCGCCGACGGAGATCGAAACCCGCCTCGCCGCCCACCCTGCCGTGGTAGCGTGCGCGGTGGCCGGCTGCACCACAAACGGACGGGCTGAACCAGCGAACCCGTTTCCCCGGCCGAGTCACAGCAGTAGGTGAAGATCCCGCACAAGTACCCGCGGGACATCCGGTTCGTGGACGCACTACCGGAGACGCCGTCTGGCAAGATCGACCGCAACACGTTGCGAGCACTCAGCTGAGTGACAGTCACATGACAGCAATCTGGAAGATGCGGCGCCGAACTCTGGCGGACAATCTGGTTCGCCGACGGTTGGTACCGAATTGGTGAAAGAGGCTTACTTCATGCACACAGTCACGTCGAGCGACGGCACCACCATAGCGTTCGAAAAGGTCGGCCAGGGGCCACCCGTCATCCTCGTCGACGGCGCCTTCGTCTACCGCGCCATCGACCCCTGGGCACCAGAGTTCGCCAGCGAACTGGCGGACAAGTACACGGTCTACACCTACGAGCGGCGCGGCCGCGGCAACAGCGGCGACACCGCCCCCTACGCCATCGCCCGCGAGATCGAGGACATCGCCGCGCTCATCAAGGAGGCCGGCGGAACCGCCAACGTCATCGGCATCTCCTCCGGCGCCGTCCTGGCCCTGGACGCCGCCGCCAGCGGCCTGCCCATCACCAAGCTGGCCGTCTACGAGCCGCCGTTCATCGTCGACGACACCCACCCCCCGCGCCCCGACGACTACCTCGACGAAGCCAAGAAGATCATCGCCGACGGCCGCAAGGGCGACGCCATCGCCCACGCCCTGACCAAGACGGTCTTCCTCCCCACCGAGATGGTCGAAGAGATGCGCGCCCAGCCGTTCTTCGCCGCCATGGAAGCCGTCGGCGACACCGTCGCCTACGACGGCGAGATCATGGACGGCCTCATGTCCGGCAAGCCACTGCCCACCGACCGGTGGAACACGCTGACCGTGCCGACGCTCATCCTCTTCGGAGGCGCCAGCGAGCAGTGGATGCACAACGCCGCCCACGCGCTCAACGACGTACTGCCCAGCACCACCGAGGTCCGCAACATCGAAGGCCAGACCCACGAGATCGCCGCCAACGTCCTCGCCCCGATCGTGGACAAGTACTTCAGCAGCTGAAACGCCGACGGCTCCAGGGAACGTGCCATCCCCGCCCGCACCGGCCACCGGACCGGTGCGGGCGGCACAGACGCGTTGCCGCCTCCGGCCGAGCCGCCGGTCCGTCAGGCGCCGGGTGCCGGCAGGCCCACCTTCGCCGGGCTGTTCTGGTAGGCGGCCAGCAGCCACTGGCCGTCGACGCGCACGGCGAACCAGGACGCCCGGATGGCCTGCGGGTCGGCGACCTCGGTCTCGCCCGGGGCGATCACGCCGCCCTGGGAGAGCAGCAGCGCGACGTCGGGGCCGTAGAAGCGCAGGCTGATCGGCTTGCCGGTGACCTGGGTGCCCTTGTACTGGCCGTCGAACGCGTCCTTGAAGTAGGCGCGGATGTCCTCGCGGCCCTGCCGCAGCACGCCGGGCAGGATCAAGGTGCCGTCCTCGATGAACAGATTGGCGAAGCCGTCGGCGTCGTGGTGCGCCCAGGCCGCGATCATCCTCTGGGCGATCGCCGCGACGGCCGCCTGCTGGGCGGCCGATACCTCGGTCGTGGTCATGGTGTTCCTTTCGCCGCGATGACGGTGAGGGATCGGGACGGGTCAGCCGGCGACAGCATCCGGTCCGAGCCGGCGCGGCCACGCGATCAGCTCGGCGCCGCCGTCGGGCCGTAGTCAGTGCCATCGTCAGTGCCCGGATTTCGCGTGCGACCGTGCTCACCGGCGCGGATTCGCCGCTGGCGAGCAAGAAGGCGGCGTGACCAGCTGGTCCGGCGTTCGTAGGTCCGCCTGCGGCGCCTGTCCCTCTCCCCCGGGCTCGAGTTCCCCGGCCCACTGGTTACATCGTGCCATCCGGCCGGTGCCGCACACATCTCCCGCGTTGCGGCACAAGCGCAGGTCAGGCCGGCAATTTCAGCTGGCCTTCCGTCTGCGCCTTGGCCAGCACGATGGCCACGAACGCGGGTAGGTCCGGGTCCTCGAACAGCTCGCCGATGTCGACCAGCACACCGACCTCGTCCTCGATCCGTGCCGTGATGCGCACCGCGGCGATGGACTGTCCGGACAGCTCGAAGAACGTCGCGTCGTCCTGACCTGGCCGCGCGCCCAGCACGTCACGCCAGATCTCGCTCACCCGCCGTTCGATCTCGGCCCGGTCGAGCCTGCTTCCGCTCTCGCTGCTCATGCGTTGACCTCCTGTGCCGTCGATGTCAGCCGTCGAATGTCAGCCGTTGATCAGACCGTTGCGGACGCCGCGCAGGTCGTGGAACGAGGACAGGTCCGGCACGGTCCAGCCGGACAGGTCGTACTCGTCCAGACACTGGTCGACGAACGCCTTGTAGCCGTCGACCTCACCGCTGGCGATCTGCGCGAACAGCAGCTCGGTCCGGACGTTCTCGTGGTTTCCGGCGTAGTTGCGTTCGTAGAGCTCGTGCCGCCCGCCGAACTCGGTGCCCACCGCGTCCCACAGCAGCTTCATCAGCTTGACCCGCTCCACCGCGGACGTGCCCTTCGAGCCGCGCAGGAACCGGTCGAGGTAGGGCCGGATCTGCGGGTTGGCGAAGTCCTCAGCGCTGGAGTTCAGGTAGATCAGGCCGCTGGCGATGTCCTGTTGGACGATCTCCTTGATCCGCGAGTAGCCGCTCTGCATGAACCACCGGTAGGCCATTCCGTACGCCGGGTTGGGCAGCACCGCGCCGCCCACCCAGTCCACCGGGTTGCGCGCGGCGGCGTCGGACAACGCCCAGAACAGGTTGCGCCACGCCAGCACCTCGCCGAGGCGGGTCTGCACCCCGCGGAACTCGTCCACGCCGGTGATCTCCAGCGCCTTGGCCAGCAGGCCGGCCAGGAACTCCAGTTTCACCGCCAGCCGTGTGCACCCGTGGAAGGTGAACCGCTCGGGGAACCCGGACCGGCCGGTGAACATCTGCACCTTGCCCAGGTCGCCGTAGATGAACACGTTCTCCCAGGGGATGAGCACCTTGTCCAGGACGAAGATCGTGTCGTTCTCGTCGAGCCGCGACGAGAGCGGGTAGTCGAAGGGGCTGCCCATCACGGCGGCCGAGGCGGTGTAGGAGGTGCGGCAGATCAGCTTCACTCCTGGCGCCGCCATCGGCACGGTCGCCACCAGGGCGAACTCGCGCTTCTTGAACGGCACGCCGTAGTGGGCGACGAAGTTGTAGTGCGTCAGCGCCGACCCGGTGGCCACCACCTTGGCCCCGCTGACGATCAGCCCCGCGTCGGTCTCCTTCTCGACGTGCACGAAGACGTCGGCCACCTCGTCGGGAGGGCGGTTGCGGTCGACCGGCGGGTGCACGATCGCGTGGTTCCAGTAGAGGACCTTCTCCTGGGACTCCCGGTACCAGCGCCGCGCGTTGTCCGCGTACGGCTCGTAGAACTCGGCGTTCGCGCCGAGCGTGCCGAGGAAGGAGGCCTTGTAGTCGGGGCTGCGTCCCATCCAGCCGTAGCTCATCCGCGCCCACGCGGCGATCGCCCGCTGGTCGGCCACGAGGTCTTCGGCGCTGTGCGGCGTGGTGAAGAACCGGTGGGTGTACCCGCCGCTTCCGGTGTCGGTCGGGCAGGTCAGGGTGTCCTTGGTCTTCGGGTCGTGCAGCGCGTCATACAGCCGGGCCACCATCCTGGCCGGATTGTGGAACGCCGGGTGCGTGGTGACATCCTTGACGCGCTCGCCGTAGAGGTAGATCGCGCGGTCGTCCCGCAGGCTTTCCAGGTACTCGGCGCCGGTGAGCGGACGCGGCCCCGGCGGGCGATCGGCGGTACCGTTCTCCTGTTCGGCCATCGGACGTCCTTTCGGTGAGACCTCGCTTCGCGAGTTCGCTTGCGACAGCAGGAAATACACCGGTGCGGTCACGGCGAGAGTCGCCGGAGCACCGGACGCACATCGGTACGGAGGGCGCCGATGACGACGGGCACACCCCGTCATCGGCACCGAATCGGGCCGCGAGTGCTGAGGGGCGCTGCTCACCGCCGTACCTGGGCGGTCTGCGGGATGTGCCCGGTTGCGAGCGGTTCTCCGCCCGGACCGCGCCGGTTCGTCCGGAAAGGTCCCGCTGGCGTCGGCGCCGAAGCCCGCCATGCTGTGGCCGCCGCTGCGGACCAAAAGCACCGGCCTGATAAATAGCGGGGCCTTTATCACTTCAATCGACGTTCTGAGCCGAATTCCGCGTCACCCGACATCGACCCAAAAGCGCCAACCCGGGGCAATCGTCCGGTTCCACCGGGTTGGCGCTCGGCTCGCGCGGGTCGCGGGCCTGGTTACTTCTCGGGGTTACTCCTCCTCGGGCGGGCCCTCAAGCAGGGGACGCACCTCGACGCCGCCGTCGACGATCGGCACGAACTGGGCGAGCTCCACCGCGTGGTCGATGTCGCGCGCCTCGACGACGAAGAACCCGGAGAGCTGCTGGGTAGCGTCATGGAACGCGCCCTCGGTGACCTTGTCACCCCGAACCGACCGGGCGGCCGACGCGGGCGCTGCGGCGAAGCCCGCCGTGAGCTGCCCGCCCGCCTTCTCGATCTTCTCGGGAACCTCGCCGTGAGCCTCGAGAACCTCCGGCGGAATGTCCTCGAATGGGATTTCCTTCTCGTAGATAAGCACTGCGAATTGAGGCATCCGTGCCCTCCTTCTCTTTCTCGATCAGTACATGATCTTATGCGGAAGGTAGCCGCTCCGTGCCTTCTTAGTCGGGTTCCCGCCGGCCGGCATCTTCTGGACTGCGCTGCCCGGCGGACGCGGCTATTCACGGCAGCTCGATGGATAAGCCGTGACGGAATTCGTCGCCCGGATCGTAGCGCTGCTTGACCTGCTGCAGTCGTGGATAGTTGTCCTTGTAGTACAGGGTGGACCACGGCACTCCCGAGGTGTTCCAGGTCGGGTCCGCCAGGTCGACATCCGGGTAGTTGATGTACGACCCGTCGCTGACCTCGCCCGGCACCGGCACGCCGCCGGTGTCGGCGTACACGTCGCGGTAGAACTCGCGCAGCCGGGTGATGTGCGTGTGGTCCTCCGCCTCGTCACCCCACACCGCCATGTAGGCCGCCTTCAGCACCGAGTCACGCTGCGCCGTCGCGGTGGCGTCCGGGGCGAGGGTGTTCACCTGGCCGCCGTAGCCGATCAGGATCAGCTGGTTCTGGACGCCCTCCTCGCCGGTGAGGTGCTGCCAGATGGTGGCGAGCTGACGCTCGCTGTACCCCTTGCGCAGGTAGGCGGCCTTGATCTTGATCCGGCGGATGTCCTGGGTGCCGGGGTCGCCCCAGTTCGGGTAGGCCGCGAAGTACAGCCACGGCCGCACCACCTGGGTGCGGGTCGACTCGACGCCGACGCCCTCGCTCACCGCGTCGAAGTAGGCGTCCAGCAGCGCCCCGGCGTCCGGGATCTCGTCGTCGATCATCGCCTGCAGCAGCAGCGCCCCGCCGGAGCGGTGCGAGGCGTAGAACGACGCGGAGTGCTGGGCGTGCGGTGCGCCGGGGGCGCTGTTCCGCTCGAACCAGGTGCCGACGTTGCGCAGCAGGGTCGTGAACGACTCCTCGGTCATCGACTCCCACGGCCACATGCAGAACGCGACGCGCCAGCGGCTGGGCGCCTTCGGCAGCAGTTCGGCGGGGTCGGCCGAGGTGACGCCGGGTGAGCGCAGCCAGTAGCGGGTCACCACGCCGAAGTTGCCGCCGCCGCCGCCGGTGTGCGCCCACCACAGGTCGCGGTGCGGGTCGTCGGGCTCGCGGGTGGCCACCACCGCGCGCGCGACGCCGTCGGCGTCGACCACGACGACCTCGACCGCGTACAGGTAGTCGACGACCGCGCCCAGCCGGCGCGACAACGGACCGTAGCCGCCGCCGACGAAGTGCCCGCCGGCACCGACCTCGGTGCACTCACCGCCCGGGATCGTCACGTTCCAGCCCTTGAACAGCACCCGGTAGACGTGGCCGAGGGTGGCGCCCGGCTCGATGGCGAAGGCGGCGCGGGACGGGTCGAAGGAGACGTTGGTCATCTCCGACATGTCCAGCAGGACGCCACCCTCGGCGGCGAAGAACCCCTCGAAACCGTGCCCGCCGCTGCGCACCGTCACCCGAAGGCCCTTCGCGACCGCGTCGCCGACCACCGTGACCACCTGCTCGGTGCTCGTCACCACGCACACCCGGTCCGGTTTGGCGACGAACCGGTGGTTGGTGCCGCGCAGCAGGCTCTCGTAGCGCGGGTCGTCCGCGGTGATGGTGGCCGGCCCGAACCGCGGGATGATGGCCGATTCGTTCACGTCGACTCCTCGTCCGTTCGTCAGATCCGCAGCGGCGCGTGCTGGTCGGAGACGCCGTCCTTGAGCACCTGGCTGAACTCCTCGGCCAGCGTGCGCATCGTGAGGTCGTTGAACTTGTGGGTGTTGAAACCCAGGTACACGTTGATCTCGCCGGACGGGGAGACGTCCAGCTGCCACAGGGCGCCGTCCGGGATCTCGGTCGCCACCTTCTGCGACATGCGCCGCGGGACGTTGCGCAGCTCCAGGTCGCCGACGGCGTCGCCGTCCAGCACGAAAGGCAGCTGCAGCACCTGGAACGCGATGAGGGCCTGGTCGTCCGAGGCGGCCCGGGCCATCAGCTCGGGCGCCTCCCCGAGCACCAGGAGGAACGGGATCTCCCGGGAGTACGCCTCGATGCAGGTCGAGCGGGTCCGGTCGACGACGTCGCGGAAGGTGGCACAGCCCGTCAGGTCGGTGCGCAGCGGGATGAAGTTGGTGAAGTTCCCCACCGTGCCCTGGAAGCGGGACTGCTTGCGGTTGGACCCGATGGTCGGCACCACGATGTCACCGCTCCCGGTCCGCCTGGCCAGCAGCACGTTGTACGCGGCGAGCAGGACCATGAACGGCGAGCTGCGGCTGTCCTTCGCCACGGCGGCCACCGCGGCGGCCAGGTCCGCGTCGATCGCGTACCGGATCACCGAGGTGTTCTTCGGCAGGTTCGCCGAGCGCGGGTGGTCCATCCGCATCGTGACCATCTGCGCGCCGCGCAGCTTGTCGCGCCAGTACGCGCGCGACGCGGGCGGCACCACCTCGGCCTCCGCCTCCCGCTGCCAGAGCGCGAAGTCCGCGTACTGCGCGGGCTCGGGGCGATCGGCGACGGCGTGCCCGCGCCGGCGGGCGTACGCGGCGGTGAGGTCGTCGATCAGCACCTGCATGGACCAGCCGTCGACCGCGGCGTGGTGCGCGATCAGCACCAGCACCGAGTCCTGCTCGTCGAACCGGCCGAGCACGGCGCGCAGCAGCGGCAGCGGCTCGACGCCGTACCTGCCGCCCTCGAGCTCGATGATCAGCTCCTCGGCGCGCCGGTCCCGTCCCTCCTCAACGGTGTCCGAAAGGTCCACTTCGGAGACCTGCGCCGGGCTCGGCGGTGCGACGCTCTGGTACAGGTCGTCGCCGTCGCGCACGATCCGCGTGCGCAGCGCCTCGTGCCTGGCCACGACGTCGTTGAGCGCCTCCGACAGCGTGCCGGTGTCGACCGGGCCGCGGATCCGCCAACCCCAGGTGATGTTGTGCCGGGGACCGAACGGCCCGGAGTCCGGGTCTCCGGCGTCGAACATGCACAGCATCTGCTGGGCGAAGGAGACCGGAGTCCGCTCCGCCGCCGACACGGGCGATGGCGTGGTGTTGGTCATCGCTGGGAGCACCTTTCGTGATCAGCGGTTCAACGCAGCTCGATGCCGGCCTGCTGGACGACGTCGAGGAACTCCCCGCGAGACAGTGCCGCGGCCACTCGCTCGAGGTCGTCGGCCATGTACCGGTCCCGCTCCAGGGTGGGCGCCATGGAGCGCACCATGTCGTACGTCGCCCTGCCGGCCGGGCTGAGCCCGTCGTAACGGCCGGACACGTCCACGGCCTGCGCGGCGGCGAGGTACTCGACGGCGAGAATGTAGTCGTTGTTCGACAGCACCCGCCGCGCGTTGCGCGCGGCGATCAGGCCCATGCTGACGACGTCCTGGTTGTCCCCGTTGGACGGAACGCTCTGCGTACTGGCCGGGCCGATGGTCCTGTTCTCCGCGACCAGCGCTGTCGCCGGGTACTGCGCACCGGCGAACCCGCTGTTGAGACCCGGTTCGCCGGACGCGACGAGAAACTCGGGCAGCCCCGACAGGTACCGGTTGAGCAGCCGGTTGGTCCGCCGCTCGGAGAGCACACCCAACTGGGTGAGCGCGACGGTGGTGAAGTCCATCACGAACGCCACCGGCTGGCCGTGGAAGTTGGCGCCGTGGAAGACCTCTTTGCCCTCGAAGAACAGCGGGTTGTCGTTCGCTGAGTTGAGTTCGGTCTCGACGGTCTCAACGGCGTAATAGAGGGTGTCGCGCACGGCTCCGACCACCTGCGGGATGGCACGCAGCGTGTACGCCTTCTGGATCCACACGTCAGTACGTGAGACCTCGCCGGTCGCCTGCTCCTTCGCCTGCTGGCGCAGGTCGGCGTGCTCGACGGCGAGCCGCGTGCCGGCGAGCAGCGCCCGCAGGTTCGCCGCGGTGTCGATCTGGCCGCGGTGCGGCCGGGCGATGTCGTGGCCTTCGGGCTGGAACGGGCTCTTCGAGCCGTGCAGCGTCTCCACCACCAGGGCCGTGACGATCTCGGCCTGGCGCGCCTGGTTGAGCGCCCGGCCGAGCACCAGGCACCCCAGGCCGGTCATCGCCGAGGTGCCGTTGATCAGCGCGAGGCCCTCCTTGAAGCGCAGCTCCAGCGGCCCGATGCCGTGCTCGCGCAGCACCGAGGCGGTCTCGACGCGTCGGCCGTCCTTGAGGACGTAGCCCTCGCCGATCAACGCCGTGGCGATGTGCGAGAGCGGGGCGAGGTCACCGCTCGCGCCGAGCGAGCCGATCTCCGGGATGGCCGGGGTGATTCCGAGGTTGAGGTAGAGGGCCATGCGCTCGAGCAGCTCGGGGCGGACCGCGGAGTAGCCCTTGGCGAGGGCGTTCAGCCGCGCGGCGAGGATCGCCCGCGCCTCCTGCTCGGCGAACAGCGGCCCGACGCCCGCACTGTGGCTGCGCACCAGGTTGGTCTGCAGCTCGACCTCTTTGGACGTGCCGACCAACATGTAGATCATCTCGCCGTAACCGGTCGTGACACCGTAGACGGGGACACCCTGGCGAACCATGTCCTCGAACTGCTCCCGGCTCGTCGCCACCCGGTCCAAGGTGGACTCGCCCAGCGTCACGGGCGCCCGGTCCTCGGCGACCCGCCGGATGCCGTCGATGTCCAATTTCTCCCCGTCGAAGTCGACGGACGCGTCATTCTGAACCACTTTTTCACCCCGTCAAGGTGTCCGTAGCGCTTGCGCCCATGGTGTCCCGACCGGCCGCCGGACGGCTTCTCTGGGCGTGCGCTACCAGGTCGCACACCAGAAGTTGAAGGCGATTCCGCGGCCTGGCGATGATTTCCAGGCGAAGAGCCGCTCGCTCTTCCTCGTCGTTCGGCACGCAAAGAGGGGAACCCGCCGTGGAACCGTTCCGCATCAACATTCCCGAGGCCCAGATCGACGACCTGCATCGCCGTTTGGAGGCCACCCGGTGGCCGGCCGACTTCGCCGGGTTCGGCTGGGAGCGTGGCGTGCCGCTGCACTATCTGAAGGAGTTGGCGGAGTACTGGCGGACGTCCTTCGACTGGCGCGCGGTGGAGGCGGAGTTCAACCGGTACCCGCAGTTCCGCACCGAGATCGACGGCGAGTCCGTGCACCTGCTGCACGTCCGCTCACCGGAGCCCGACGCCACCCCGCTGCTGCTCACGCACGGCTGGCCGGGCGGGTTCCCGGAGTTCGCCGACGTCATCGGGCCGCTGACCAACCCGGCCGCCCACGGCGGCGACCCCGCGAACGCGTTCCACCTGGTGATCCCCTCCATTCCCGGCTACGGGTTCTCCACGCTGCGCAACACCGGCTGGGACGTGCCCCGCATCGCCCGCGCCTGGGCGGAGCTGATGAGCCGGCTGGGCTACGACCGATACGTCGCGCAGGGCGGTGACGCCGGGGCGGTGATCTCCCTCGTCCTCGGTCTCGTCGACCCGGCGCACGTCCTCGGTGTGCACGTCAACATGCTGATGACCTTTCCGTCCGGCGACCCGGCCGAGCTCGCCGACCTGTCCGAGACCGACCGGAAGCGCCTGGAGCAGCTGGCCCGGTTCGACGTCGACCAGTCCGGCTACATGAAGATCCAGCAGACCCGGCCGCAGACGCTGGGCTACGGCCTCACCGACTCGCCGGTCGGCCAGCTCGCCTGGATCGTGGAGAAGTTCCAGGAGTGGACCGACCCGGCGGCGAAGCTGCCCGAGGACGCGATCGACCGCGACCGCATCCTCGCCCTCGTGACGCTCTACTGGCTGACCGCCACCGCGGGGTCGTCCGCGCACTTCTACTACGAGGGCGCCGAGGACGTCCGGCGGGCCGTCGCGGGGGCGGTCCCGCCGCCGCAGTCGGTCCCGGTCGGCGTCGCCGTCTTCCCGCACGACCTGTTCCTGCCGCTGCGCCGCCTCGCCGACCGGGACATCCCCACCATCACGCACTGGACCGAGTTCGACCGCGGTGGTCACTTCGCGGCGCTGGAAGAGCCCCGGCTCCTCGTCGACGACATCCGGGCGTTCGTCCGCACGCTCGGGTAACTCCGGATCCGCAATTCGAGCATTTTGGAAGATGCAGGACAAGCGCCCGCCGTCTTGACTGACCGCACAAATCGAGGTCTCCATCCTTTGCATAAAGGAGCACACCGATGGTCGCCGAGTTAGCGGGCAGCCCCGATGAGGGGATGCAGAAGCAGGCGGAGAACGTTCCGAAATCGAAGGAAGCGCCAAAGAAAGCCCGGGTTCCGGTACTGGACGGCATCCGCGGTGTCCTCGCCCTCGCGGTGCTGCTCACGCACGTCACCTACGCCGGCGGGGTCATGGACGTCGGCGAACACAAGGGCTGGCCGGTTTTCAACTGGCTGTCCGTCGGCCTGACCGTGTCGCTGTCGCCGTTCTTCCTGCTCTCGGGCCTGCTGCTGTACCGCCCGTTCGTCAGGGCCACGTTCGCGGGAAGCCAGCGGCCGCCGTTGAAGCCGTTCTTCGTACGGCGACTGCTGCGCATCCTGCCCGGCTACTGGGCGGTCGTCGCCGCCTCGCTGCTGCTGATCAACCTCCCCACGATCGACAGCCTGTGGGACGTTCTCCGTCCGGTGCTGCTGCTGCAGTGGTTCGTCGACACCAAGAACGCCATGATCCCCGGCATGGAGATCACCTGGAGCGTCGACGCCGAGTTGACCTTCTACCTGCTGCTCCCGCTGGGCGCCTGGTTGATCAACAAGTACGCCCGGCGGGTCAGCGACCCGGCGCAGCGGCTCCGGCGGATCATCTGGCCGCTGTCCTCGATCGTGCTGCTCGGCCTCGCCTGGGAGGTGTACGTCCACCTGCCGTTCATGGGCGCCTACCCGGTCCAGATGTTCTGGCCGCCGGGGTTCCTCGGCCTGATGGCGATCGGCATGATGTTCGCCGCGCTGTCGGCCTACCAGGAGCTGACCGGGCGGGAGCCCGCCATCTACCGGCTGGCCGCGAAGTCGCCTCTGTCGTGGTGGGCGGCCGCGTTCGGGGTCTACGTCCTCAACTGCGTCAAGCCGTTCTCGGCGGCCGGCGACGGTGACTACCCTCCGCTGAGCCAGGCGCTGATGGACCAGATACTGTTCCTGCTGTTCGCCGTGCTGATGACGGTCCCGCTGTTCGCGCCGGGCGCCCGGTCCCGGTTCATGGACGCGCTGCTCGGCAACCCCGTGTCGCGCTTCCTCGGCCGCATCTCGTACGGCATCTACCTGTGGCACTTCCCGGCGATGTACTTCGCGTTCGGCATGGGCAACCTGTTCGGCACGCCGCCGCAGCCGATGTTCATGGTGATCGGCACGATCGGGTTCTGGCAGCTGATCGCTGAGGTGCTGGCCATCACGATCGCTCTGTCGACGCTCACGTACTACCTCGTCGAGCGGCCGGCCGCCCGTCTCGGCTCCCGGTACCTCCGGTCAGGCGTACCGACGGCGACCACCTGACCAACTCCGAGCAGCCGGTCAAGCCCGGTAGGACTGTCCAAAACCGGCAGTCCTGCCGGGCTCGTCACTTTTCCCGCACCGGGCAAGCGCCTCCGTCCTCACTCATCTCGCGTACGCGAACCCGCTCAGCCGCGAGCGGGGTCTGAGATAGGACTTTGATCTACATTTCACCACAAAACATGGCAAAACCCAGCTGCTGCACCACCAGACACATCGTCGGGTGCTGGATCATGACGGGCCGGGCCGGTCACCTCCGCAATCGCGAAGAAGAACTGGCAGTCGCGACGCCGAAAGAATGATCGCATTCTTTGTACGGCCAGGAGGCAGGCATGATCGGTAATCGGGACGGCACAGCCGCGCGGCTGTCGTCAATGACCGGCCGGGTACGCCGGCGGCAGTGCGGCTGGCGGCGCCCCTGGCGCTGCCGACCATGTCGCCACGGAGTCGTCACGGGGGTCGCCACGGGGGGCGGCACGGGGGTCGTCACGGGGATCGCCACAGAGGTCGCCACGGGGGGCGGCACGGGGCGGCACACCTCGGGGGGAGCCGGCCGACGGGTGCGTCACCGACATAGACGCGTGTGACCGGCCGCTGCGCTCCCTGCTTCACGTGAACGGTCGAGGACCTCGGGAACCGCGTCGAGATCACGGCGCGCTCCGAGCAGCTGGAAGCAGGCTTCCTCGCCCGCGGATGAGCAGGTCACGATGACTGTCTCGGCCGCTTGGCAATGATCGGGTTCCTGGTCGAACGAGATCATCGCGAAGCGGTCGCTCCGGCGGTGCGCGGCCCCGGGCGCACCGGCCATCGGCCAGATGAGGACGGCGCGGGGCACCAAGTTCGCGACACAGTGACGTCAAATTCTGTCGGACCCAGCTCACAGCCATCTGAGTTCGGAGGCCTTTGACACGGAGCCGTCCAGCATTCAAGAATCTCAGGGATTCACAATGGACAAAGAACTGCTCCTCAAGAACGAGTGTCACGCCCAGGATCTCGACACCGAGGTCCTCCGTGCCGATCTCAACTCCACGGAGATCGTCCGCGAAAGCGGGGATCGCCGCAGTGCGGCACGCCGGCGTTTCGTCACTGCCTGCCGGTCGCTCCGGACGATGGCGGCACGGCAACTTGGATCGCTCCCTCGAGCGTCGATGTCGAAGCGGTGCGGAATGCGCCGGGTGCCGAGACCGTATTGGCCCCAGTGGAGCTTGCCGCGTTACGCTCGGTACATATGCGTGAGCACAGGGCCGGGTTCGCCAGGGCGTGGGTTCGAAAGGAAGCGGCACTTATGGCGACCGGGCCCGGTCTGCGCATCCCAACGGACAGGCTCGAATCCGATACGCCCCATCTCTGCCTTTCGTACACCCCGGAACTCACGATGGCAACATGATGCGATGCGTGCCGGAAATACAGCCACTGCGATGTTCTCGAGAGGCGCGGCATGAGGAGCTACGTACTCATTCCTGGCCTGTGGGCCGGAGCGTGGATATGGCAACGGGTCGAGCGACAGTTGCGCGCTGCGGGCCACCGTACCCTCGCTGTGACGCTGCCGGGTCTGTCCTTCTCCGACGCCGACGAGAAGAACATCACTCTCGCGGACCATGTCGATGACGCGCTGTCGCTCCTCATCGAGGAGGGCCTGAACGACGTCATCCTGGTCGCCCACGACTACGGGGGCATCGTCGCCGGCAGCGTGGTCGATCGGGCGCCGGAGCGGGTGGCCCATACCGTGTACGTGGAGGCGTTCGTCGCCCACGACGGCAAGTCCATGCTCGACGCCTTCCCCGACAGTCTGCGCGCGGAAGAGATGCGCGTCATCGACGACAACGACGGGCGCCTCCCTCCGCCGCCCGTCGCCGCCATCGCGGCCGGACAGGATCTGTCCCTCCGCGACGCGCGGTGGCTCCGCAGGCGCTGCGTCGGGCACCCCGGCCGTTCGATCTCCGACCCGGCGATCCTCACGCGGCCGCCGGCGACTCACTCGGCGACTTATGTCATCTGCGAGAAGGATCACTTCGAGGGAAGCATCGGCGACGACATCAACCGGTTGCGTGACGAACCCGGATGGACTTTCCGCACGCTGCAGACCGGTCGCTGGCCGATGCTCTCCTCTCCCGCCGAACTCTCCGAGCTGCTCCTGGAGGTGGACCGCAGAGTGGGCGTCCCCAGTGCCGGGACGGCGGCGTTCGACTGACAGCGCGATCCGCGGACTCACGCCGGAAGCTTCGCGAACTGACCGGGCCGGCGACCCGACCCCGCGGGTCCGCGGTAGGCCTGCGCGATGTCCAGCCATGCGTCGGCGTCGGGTCCCACCGCGGTGACGTCACAGTCGTCGCGGTGCCGGCGCCGGGTCACCAGCAGGCAGAAGTCGAGCGCCGAGCCGACGATCTTCTGGTCGGCGGTCTCCGGGCCGTACGCCCACAGCTCACCGGACGGTGCGGTCAGCTCATACCTGAACTGCACGTCCGGCGGGGTCATACCCCGCGCCTCGTAGCCGAAGTCCCAGGTCAGCACGGCGAAGATGACGAGATACCGGATTCGGTCGGTGGGCTCTCGAGCGATTCCCAGCGCGTCGAGGATGTCCTGGCCGTGGGCGAAGGTCTCCATGATGCCGGCCGAGGCCAGGATCTCCGCCGGCAGTGGCCGCACCAGCCACGGGACCACCTGTCCATCCGGCACCGCGGCCAGCGCGCGGATCCCGGCCGCTCGTTCCTCCCGCCAACGCGCCAGCAGTTCCGCGGGCGGCAGCACGGTGTACTCGTCCAGCGCCGCGTTGACGGCCTCACTCAAACCGTCCTTGATGGACGCCATCATCGACCGGAACCCGTCAGGGTCGGACGCCGCCATCCCCGCGATCCGGTAGATGAACGACAGGTGCCCCACCTGATGGGCGATCGTCCAGCCGGGAGCGGGCGTCGGCTCCTTCCATCGCGCGCCCGGCAGGCCGGCCAGGATCCGATCCAGCTCCGCGCTCTCCGCGCTGAGGTCCTGGATCACCTTCTGTAGTTCGCTCATGCGTCAGCCCTTTCTGTCTCGTTGCCTCTGCGCTGTCTGCGCTGTCTGCGCTCTGGCGCTCGCCCAATGCCGGGCGGCCGTGAAACTCGCCCACGCGGTGAGCTCGATGAGCCTTCGATCGCCGGCCCCGTCCCTGCGGAAGTCGTCCACGACCGTCGCGTCCACCTGATAGGCCGCGATCGCCGTGAGCAGAGCCAGCCGGGCGGCGGCACGCTCGGCGGGCCGCAACCGGGCGGCGGCCTCGTGCGCCCAGCCGCGGCTGAGGCCGGGCGGTCGCCCACCGCGCAGCGCGAGCTGGCCGAGCACCAGCTCGCGTACGTCATCCGGCACCGCCCTGGCACCGGCCTCCTCCATCACCGCGTAGGCGGCGGCGAAGCCCTGCCGCACGGCCACGCTCTCTGACGCCCAATGCAGGTCGTCGGGGATCGGCGCTGCGGGAAGCAGGCCTACCGACGCACCCGGCCCGCTCATCCTGCGGACGAGGGGCCGCGCGAGCACGCCGATCAGGCGGCGCGGCACGGATGCGCCGGCGGGGAACAGCCCGTCCGGCAGGAACACGTTGACCATGCGATTCAGGTAGTGGAAGGTCACGGCGGTGCCCCAGAGCTCCGGGGCCTGGTCAGCGGGTACGGGCATGTCGTCGAGGTCGCCCCTGGCCCACGCCACCGCGCGGCGGATCGCGACATCGGTGATCTCTTCGATCCTCCCGCCGTTCACGGCGGCGGCATCGCGCTCCGTCATGAGCCCGTGCGCCATCGTGCCGTGCACGTCCACGCAGTACGGACACGAGTTCTGCTGGGACACGGCGGTCGCCACCGCCTCCTTGACCGCGCGGTCCAGGGGGCCCGAGACCACCAAGGACTCGCGCACCATCGCCCAGGCGGCCGCCAGCGACTCGGGGGCGGGCGAGTGCAGCGCGACCGGCGGCGCGAGCATCCCGAAGTCACGTTCGACCTGGGCGTAGACGTCCGCGACCAGCCCGTGTGCGGCGCTGGGCGGGACCGGGGTGACAAAGCGCACCTGTCCCAGCCCCCTGCGCCGGGTCATGCGCGCGACGAGCCCGGTCATCGTCTGTCCGCGAGATGGACGACGCCACGCCGTCCGCTGGTGCCGCCGTCGGGAGCGGGCGCGCCGTACCGCACCTGGACGCCCCGTTCCCGCGCGGCGTCGACGATGCCGGGGATCGCGCGCTCGGCGAGCGCGGCGATCGTCATGGCCGGGTTGACCGTCAGCGCGCCCGGTACCGCGGAACCGTCCGTGACGAAGATCCCCGGGTGACCGCGCAGCTCGTGGCGGTCGTCGAGAGCCGACGTGGCCGGGTCGTCCCCGATCCGGCACGAGGCCAGCGGATGGACGGTGTACGCCCCGACCACGTCGTTCGACCACGCCTCGGCGCGGGCCAGCCCATCGCGTTCAAGGATCTCCTTGGCCTCGGCGTCCGCCTGCGCCCACGCCCGCAGCGTGCTGGGCGCCGGGTCGTATCGCAACGTTCCCCGCCCCAGCATCTGCTGGCTGATCCGTACGGCGTTGCCGCTGGGCGGAGGGGGCCCGAAGACGCCCTCGTTGGCGTCCTCGATCATCTCAAATATGATCAGCCAGGATTTCCAGCGCTTGAGCATCTCCTTCTTCGACAGCCCGAACCACGAAGGCCCAGGCCCCGACCGCAGGTCCTCGGGCGCCTGAGCCAGGATCGTGCCAAGGCCCGGAGGGAAGTAGAGCTGCTCCAGCGAGTAACGGCTGAACTCGGGCAGAGAGCCGTCCAGGCGATCCCAGTTGGCGACACAGGGCCCCTTGCCGATGTGGAACGCCTCGTACGCCGTCCCGTCCCCCCGGTCAAGCCCGAGCACCTCGCGCACGCGCTCCTCGTTCATGACGGCGGTGACCAGCCGTTCGCCGTTGCCCGAGAAGTAGCGCCCCACGCCGTGCGGCATCGGACCGAGCCCCGGTTCGCTCCGCTGCAGGATGACGGGGGTGGCGCCGGCGCCGGCCGCGAGGATGACGAGTTTGGCGTCGATCGCGCCGGAGTCACCGCGAAGCCGGTAGTCCTCGCCGTCGATGAGGTCGTAGTGCACGCGGTAACCGCCGCCGTCGTTCCGCGAGATGCGCTGCACCTCGTGGAGGGGCCGCACCGAGGCTCCGTGCGCGATCGCCGCGGGGAGGTAGTTGGTGAGCAGGGAGCGCTTGGCGCCGAACCGGCATCCGGCCATCATCCAGTTGCACTTGACGCACGTGTCGTTGTCGATCGCGACCGGCACCGGGTTCGCGGTGCGGCCGGAATGGTCGCAGGCAGCGGCCCACAGGCCGCCGGGGTAGGAGACGTCCTCCCATCCCTGCGTGCTGACCGGGATCGACTCCGCGACGCGGTCGTACCACGGCTCGAGCGTGTCCCGGTTGATGCTCGCCGGCCACATCCGCCTGCCGATGCTGCCGTGCCGCTCGAAAACGAACCGGGGTGCGCGCGGCATGGCGGCGAAGTAGATGACGCTGCCACCGCCGACGCAGTTGCCGCCGAGGATGTTCATACCGTCGCCCACGGTGAAGTCGAAGATCCGCGTGTACGACGACCCGAGCTTGTAGTCGTGCTCGAACTCTTCGGTCTCCACCCATGGCCCGCGTTCGAGGATCACCACGTCGGCGCCGCCCGCCGCGAGGTGGTAGGCGGCGATCGCGCCGCCGAAGCCGCTGCCCACGACGAGCACGTCGGTCTGTTCCACACTGCTCATCGCAGGCTCCCTGATGCGGTCGTGTCCGGGTGCAGGCGAGCCAGCGGCCGGCCGTAGGAGTTCTCGGGGTAGCGCCACAGGCCGTCCGGATCGGGAGGTGTGATCCCCATAGAGGTGAGCCCGGGATGGCCGGCGGCGATCGCCTCCGCCGTGGGCAGGTGCGCGGCGGAGTCGTAGGCCATGTAGCAGAAGAGCGCGAGCAGCACCCACAACTCCTTCTCCGGATGGCCGGGCGCGGTCAGGAGGGTGACGAGCTGGGTGCGCCGATCGAAGGGCAGCGCGGCGAAGGGGGGAAGCGCCGGATCTAGCGACAGCCGCTGCTGCGCGGCGTACTGCCGCGCGTGCGCGTTGAGATCCCTGACGTAGTCGTCGAGCGCGCGGCTCAGACCCGCCGCGTCCCACTCCAGCAGTGTCAGCGCACCTGCCGCAACGGCGCCGCCGCCCGCCGAGGCCCCCGCGATGGCCACATCGTCGGGAGAGCGTTTCTCGCCGGGAACGATCGTGTCCGCGAACGCCTCCAGGGTGAGCGTGTGCTCATGAGTTCGGTCCGAATCCATGCCTTCATCGTCGGAGTGCCCGGAATGTCGCGCATCTCCTTGTGAGCCCGGTCAGCACCAGCCGACTTCGGTGGCGATGCGAATGGCGTCCACGCGATTGCGGGCATTGAGCTTGACAACGATCTTCGACAAGTAGTTTCGTACGGTTCCCGGCGACACGTGCAGGCTGGCTGCGATCTCCGGCGGTTCCGCGCCTTTCGCGGCGAGCCGGAGAACCTGGATCTCCCGTTGCGTCAGCGGGTTCTCCCCGACGTCCCAGGCGGTCAGGACGAGTTGCGGGTCGATGACCCGTCCTCCGGCGGCAACCTCCCTGACCGCCGAGGCCAGACGGTTCGCCGGCATGTCCTTGAGCAGGAAACCGGACACCGACGCGGCCAGAGCCCGCCGGAGCGTTCCAGGCCGGCCCAGCCCTGTCAAGATCAGATTGCGACAGGTCGGCAACCGCTCGTGGAGCTCGTGCGCCGCCGTGAGACCGTCCATCACGGGCAGGTCGATGTCGATGATCGCCACATCGGGACGCTTCTCCAGCGCGACAGGCACGATCCGGTCGCCACTCTCCACCTCGGCCACGACTCTCAGGTCGCGTTCGCTCTCCAGGAGCGCCACCAGAGCCTCACGCACGATCCGCACGTCTTCGGCGAGAAGGAGCTTCAGCATCTGAACCACCAATCATCTCCCGGGCTGGCCCCACCCCATTGCCTGCCGTCCTCCAGGTTGGTTGTACGAATTACCCCGGCCGACCAAGGAAGATTATTGATATACCGACCGCAGGTCACGCATGACAGCAAAAGGTAACTCGGCAGTGAGGTGGAACCAATCCCCCTCCGTCTCCACCCGCAAGCTGCCGTTGATGGCCTCCACGCGCGCCCGGACATGCTCCAACAAGTCCTCATTGCTTTCGGCCCGGGGTGCGCCGTCGTGTGAGACGCACAGCCGCACACCGCCGCCGTCCCCGAGGGTCGCCGCGACGACGCAACGGCGCACACCGCCCGGCCGCACCACGCTGGTGATCGCATCACGGAGCACCATGGCGAGCGCCACACCGGACTCCTCTGGGAGCGGGCCGCAAGCGATGTTCACCCGCGCCTCGATTCCCGCTGCCGACAACGCCGCACGGGTCGACTCGACCTCCGTCGCCAACGACACATGCCGATACCCGCTCGCCGTGGAGCGCACCTCGGCCACCAGCCGGCGCGCCGCCGCCAGAACTTCCATGATGTGCTCCTGCGCGCGTCCCGGCTCGGTCAGCGTGAGACTGTGAGCCACGCCGCAGTTCCACATGATCGTAAAAAGATCACGATCCAGCAAATCGTTCACCTTGCGGGCCACCCCTAGCCGTTCCTGCGTCACGGCCAGGCGAACGATCTCGTCCCTGGTCGCCCGAAGCTCCGAGACCACCGCGGACAGCGACGTGAGCCCGTAGATCGCCAGCCCGGCCTGCAGGGTCGAAATCGCCAGATATCCCAGCAACACCGTCTCGTCCCCGATGGCCAGGGCGACGACCGGAACGGCTCCCCCCACGGCCGCGTACAGCCACCATCGCCGGCTTCCGCGCAGAACCAGCAGGATCGAGCCGGCGAGGAAGCCCGCCATCGCCCCCCACAGCGCGCCCACCCATATCACCGAAACGAACGACGCCACCGCCTGGATCGAAAGTGTCGCCACGCGGAGAAGGTCCGGCCAGGCGCGAGGGCCGAAGAACGTGTGCGCGAACTGGGTGAAGAAAAGGACGGCCAGGCAGATCCCCACACCTAATGTGAAGCCCGCGGGATTCCGCCAGAGAATGTTCGTGATCAAGATGGGGATATAACCCAGTAAAACCGCCAATGTCAGGAGATTGGCGGCTCCAGGAACCCATCTGACAGAGCTTTGCCAGGAGAGATCGGCGAGTTTTCCGCCACCGAGGTCACGTTGCGGCGCCAACGCCTCGGCCGGTACGTCGGACAACCGAATCTCGGCGAGGAGGCGAAACCAGCAGTCCTCCCGGCTCACCGTGATCCGCCCGCCGATCTCAGCCAGCCGCGAGGTCAGATTATCGAGCCCGCTGCCGCCCGCTGAAACCGTCTCGGAATTGACCCCGTCGTTTGCCACGCGCAGCCATACGAGACCATCACGCACGCCGCCTGCAATATCGCATTGACGCGCCTTGCTGTGGCGTAATACATTGGTTATGGCTTCGCGCAGCACAATGGCCAGCACCGAATCGACTGTTTCGGGAAGGTCGCCGCAGCGAACGTCCATCCGAACCTCGATCTGCGCCGCCGAGAGCGTCGACTCGATCGATCTGACCTCTCCCGCCAACGACAACTTCTGATCGCCCATCGGAATCATCCGCAGGGCCGCGGTCGCCCAGCGAGCGATCCACAGGGCCTCCCACATCACCTCCTTGGCCCGTTCCGGCGAGGCCGGCAACAGCCGGTGCGCGAGCTCGTTCTTCAGAGTGAACGCCAGCAGATCGTGCCCGACCACGTCATGCAGATCTCTGGCGATGCGCACCCGCTCGCCGGCCGCCGCCATCCGGCCCAGCGAACTGCGGCCGCCTTCCAACTCCTCCGCGAGCGTGGCCAGGAAACTCAGGCCGTAGAAAACCAGGCCGTGCACGAGGGTGAACGCAAGAACAAAAACAATGTTGATTGCGCCCAGTCCGTACGCGAAGAACAGCACGGGGTTGGCGATGCACACCAGAGCGCATAAGAGCCAGCCGTACGGGGCGGGGACGACAAGGAGCACGGACGACGCCAGGAGCGGCACTATGGCGGAGGCCTGCGGGCCGATCCAGAGGGCCGGGGCGAACACCACGACCGCCAGCGTCGCCACGGAGGCGATTCGGGCACTGAGCGGCCAGCGCCACGGCTTCCCGAAAGAGTGCGCGATCTGCAACCCGAACGCCACGGCCATACAGGCGCCGAAAGCCACGACTTCAGGAACCCGCGCCGCGTCCCGGCCTATGCCGTTGAGCGTGTTCAGGATCGCATCGAGGGCGAACCCGAAGAGCACTCCAGCGGTAACCATCAGGGCCAGTCGCGGCGCCGGCACCGTGGGGCCACCGTTTCGCCGCACTCGGGAGACCAGGGAGAAGAGCCGACTTAAGGGGGTAAATCGGATTAATCGGACATCTCGTGCCCCCGTCACGAGACTCTTGGTCATTCCTGCCCCTTCCGACCCCGGCGAATCGGCGCAGCCTCAGTCGAAGATGAGGCTATATCAGGCCGATCGACTGGACTAGAGCGTGTCTTACAAGTGATCACGACAGGTGTTGTCAGATCTTTGTTCTCGATGAGACGTGATAAAATTACCGATGAAGACCGGTGTGCTGATGGAGCGGTTACTGCCCGCCATAGGCGGTAAAGGTCGTCCGTGGTGTGATTATCGCCAGCTCATCGACGGCATCGTGGGGCGGCTGCCGACCGGCGCGCCGTGACGCGACATCCTCGAAAAGCCGCAGCTGCACCAGCCTGGGGCTACAACCAGCGCAACCTGGTCGAACGGTGCTTCGGCACGCTCAAGCGACGGGCGGCGATCGCCACCCGCTTCGACAACTCGCCGGCCGCTGCCACGCCATCATCCGCTGCCTGATGCTCTCACTCCGCCACGCGGAATTTCAGACACGTTCCAGCCCGATAGTGGGCCGCCGAAAAGGTCAGCACATTTCGGTAATGGCACGCTCGCCCACATTCCCGGCGAAAGCCCGAGGCCGGGGAGAATGCCGTCAAAGGAACAACGGAATCGGGTTGAGCTCGTCGTACGAGGTCGCCTTCTCGAGGCGGCCGAGACGGACCGGCACGTCGTAGAGCCTGCCTTCGGCGAATCTCGCCCAGAAGTGCCGGAGGCCGGGAACGATGACCTTCACGACAGGCATGCCGATGTCGGGGCGCGTCTGGTCCAGGACGAGGAGCTCGGAGCCCATCTGATCGACCAGGCCGCGGACATGGTCGATGTCGTCGCGCAGATCGGCGCGTGGCACGTACTGATAGTCGGGCCTGCGCCGTGCGGGCTGCAGGGGGTCGGGCAGGAGGTAGGGGTGCGCCGCCGTCGTCGCCGTCTGCCACCAGTCCAGGAGGTGCGGATCGGCCGCGCCGTACCCGGTTCCGTCGGCCTTGGCCCCGGCCACAGCGGGCAGCAGCTGCCCGAGTTCGGTGAGAGCCCGCCGGACGGCGACATGCGGATCGACATGAGCTCCGAACCCGAGCATGAGGTCCTCGGCCGGTTTGTCCACCCGCTGGGAGATCGCCGCCATCGCCGCGATGCCCAGGTCGGTGGTCAGATCGAGCACCCAGAGACGCCGGCCCGCTTCGGCGTAGCGTTCGCGGAGGTCGATGATCCACGCGTCGTCGAACGAGGCGAGGTCGACCTCCGGTTGGCGCGTGCGGTTGTACCACCACAGGGCCACCGCGTCCCGCTCCACGAGTTCAAGGAACCCCTGGAGGATCGCGTCCTCCAGGCTCGAGCCTGCGGCGTTTCCGTTGGAGTCCGCCCACAGCGGGGCGGGAGCCGCGTCACCGCGGAAATAGAGCACGTCGGTGGGGAGAAAGCGGTGCCGGCCTGTCGTCAGCGACCACACCGGCGTCCATTCCACAACCGCCGTTTCGTCGAAGGGCTCCGGCACCTGGTGGAACGACGTGGCGGACGCGTTCCAGCGCTCGCGCTCGCCGAACTGGCGAGGATGGAAGAGCTGGTAGTCGTTGGGATGCAGGGCCTGGGGGCCGAGACCACGAAGAGTGTCGAGCACCGTCTCCTCGTCCCCGAAGCGGGAGGCGCAGTACCGCTCCACCGCTTCGCAGAGGGCTCCCACCTTGGCCTCGATGTCGCTCGCCCCTTTGCCGCCGCTCCGCGACCGAAGCCCCGCCCTGGCCGCTTCGAGGCGGTCCGATCGCAGCGCTCGGTTGTGTCCCGCGAGGTAGGAGTGCAGAAATGCGGGCGCACGAGAGTCGCGCCGGATCTCCCCCGTGACGCCCGTCACGGGATCCGCCAGGTGGCCGTACCGCTGCCACACCTGCTCGGCGGAGAGTGACCTGTGACCGTTGCCGAGCCCGGACGAGGTGGCCTTGAGCCGAGGCCGCACGACGATCGGCGCTCTGGCCTGAGCGGCCACCATCGTCGGATCCCCGCATGAAGGACATTGCGGCCGACGCTCCACAACGTGTCGCCGGCTCTCCAATGTGGTGGTGTCCAGCGTCCACAGGACGCCGGCCAGGTCGTCCCGCTCCCCCGCCAGCCACTTGGCCGCTTGCAGGACCACGAGCTGGATGCCGATCATGCGCGTCGCGGGGAGCGAGGCCAGCGGAGGGCGGACGGAGCCTGTCCCGCCCAGCTCGCGCCGCACGCAGCTCTCCCCCTGCCGGTGCTCACGCAACCGGCCGGCCAGGCAGGACCAGCACGGCCCCACCTTCGGATCGAAGACCGGGCCGATCCAGTGAACGGCGCCGGAGGTGACGGCGGGAAGCCAGGCTCGCCCCAGCGCGAGGTGCCGCGTGTTGATCCCGTCCAGTTCCTGATCAAGGTAGTCGTCGCAGAGGACCAGCGAGAGATCCGCGGCGCCCACGCCGTCTCCCCTGCTCAGCCCCATCGCCCGGCAGGCGTCCTCGACCTGCTCCGCGTCGGCCTTCCCGACACGCACGATCTCCACGCTCGCCTGATCGACCTGGTCTCCGTCGAGCCCGGCCAGGTCCCAGTAGGCCTCGGCCTCGGTGTCGCGCGTCGGCGAGGAGTGGCGGAAGCCGATGAGGTTCGCCTTCGAAAGCCGGCCGAGCATCTGGCCGAGCTCTTCGGACGAGCACGTGGGTGCGAGGGCTTCCCGCACTTCGGCCAAGGTCCTGGTGCCGTCGAGCAGGGTGGCGACCGCGTGCGCGTGCGTCCCCGACAGGGCGAACGTCCCGGAGGGGGAGACGAGATAGACCGATCCTCCGGAAGTCAGCTCAACCCGTACATGGCGCCTGAAGGTGATACACGGGTCTGCGGTGCGCCTGGCGTCCATCGCGCCGCGTCAGGCATTCACCTGAACGACGGGATGGCCATGACCTGTTCGCTCGGGTGGTCGAGGTCCTCGACTCTGATGGAGACCTCATCCATGAACCCCATCCGGAGTTCGGGCGCCTCTTCCTCGCTACGGACGAAAATGCCGAACCGGGCCAGCGTGCCTACCGGATCTGCGCGATAGTCGTCCGCGAGCCGCGGTTCGGTCCACGCACGCATGACCAGCTCGGCGAACCGCCAGTCCTGTTCCTTGATCTTGTCTGCACGCGTGTTGACAGCGGCCATGTGCCGGCTCCTCGGATTTCGTCGGCTATGACAACCAGGATTGTGCGTCAGCCGCTACGACGGGAAAAGTTATAGATTCACGATTCCATATGTGAATTTTTCACACCCGGCTCGTGAATCTCTCTATAGAACACGACAAAAGGTGCATACTAGACTCCGTTGCACGAGCTTCCACCCGTTGACACAGCCAGGACGGAGGCTGAGATGGACACGGTGAGATGGACACGGTGAGTGAAGAATCCATTAAAGCCGTCATCGCAATGCTCCATGAGAATCTGAGCGAAGAGGTAACGGTCGATGACATGGCGCACGTCGCCAGGTTCAGCAAGTTCCACTTCTCTCGCATTTTCCAACGGGCAACCGGAGTTTCGCCGGGACGGTTCCTTTCCGCTCTCCGCCTGCAGAAAGCCAAGCGACTCCTGCTGGAAACGTCGCACAGCGTGACAGAAATTTGCCACATAGTGGGCTATTCCGCGGTGGGAACGTTCAGCTCCAGGTTCAAGAGCATGGTCGGGATGGCGCCGGTGGACTATCGGCAGAACGGCGGATTCCGGCCGGCGCCACCGGTGAGCATCGGGCCGGCGGTCATCCGTGGCGTCATCACGGTCACGCCGGAGGCACGGGACGACCCCATGTTCATCGGAGTCTTCCCGCGCCGCATCCCCGAAGGGCTGCCCGTGCTGCCCACGATGATTCCGCAGGCCGGGCCGTTCGAACTCAGCGGCGTCGCGCCCAACGACTGCTATGTGCTGGCCCGGTCCTTCCCGAGGCACGGCATCGGGTCGATCGCGGTGTACGGTCCGATCTCCGCACGGCCTGAATCACCTGCGAACATCGTCCTCCGGCTCAGGCGGATAGAGGAAGTGGATCCCCCGATCCTCCCCGCCCTCCTCGACCGGGAGTCATCGAAGGCGGTCGGCCTCCCCGTATAGCCGCACCCGCCTCGGCAGGCCGTGCGGCCGTCGCTGTGGCCGCGTCGTTCCTGTGTTCGTCAGCTGTTCGTCAGCTGTTCGTCAGCACGAAGCCTCCGCGAGGATGTCCGTTCGGCGCCTCTGGCGCGGTGCCGGTGGGCGGCCCACGGCCGAGAACTCTTCCGGGCCGTACCAGGTGCCGGCCCCCGTGGAAGAGCGGTCGCCACGCCCTCGGCCCAACCGCCTGACCGGTCGTCGCCGGCCTGCCTGTCGACGACCAGGCCGGCACGGTCACGGACCGAGGCATGACTGCGGAGACCGCGGGCGAACAGGTCATCACAACGGGCGCCCCGTTCGCCTGACGTCTCCGGGCGGTCGACTCGCCGGCAGTCTTGCCCGGCGGCGCCTACCGCGGCAACTCTTGACTACAGCGGGATGTTGCCGTGCTTGCGTTGTGGCTGCGCCTGCCGCTTGTTCCTCAGCATGGCCAGTCCGCGCGCGACCGCGGCCCGGGTCTCCGCCGGGTCGATCACGTCGTCCACGAGGCCCCGCTCGGCCGCGTAGTAGGGATGCATGAGCTGCTCGGCGTACTCGCTGGTCAGGTCGGCCCGCAGGCCCTCCGGATCGGCGGCAGCCACCAGTTCCTTACGGAAAAGGACGTTCACCGCGCCCTGCGCGCCCATGACCGCGATCTCGTTGGTGGGCCACGCCAGCGACAGGTCGCTGCCGATGGAACGCGAGTCCATGACGATGTACGCCCCGCCGTACGCTTTGCGCAGGATGACCTGGATGCGCGGCACGGTCGCCTCGCAGTAGGCGTACAGCAGCTTGGCGCCGTGCCGGATGATTCCGGCGTGCTCCTGGTCGGTGCCGGGAAGGAATCCAGGGACGTCGACCAGCGTCACGATCGGGATGTTGAAGGCATCACAGAACCGCACGAACCGGGCGGCCTTCTGCGACGCGGCGACGTCGAGCACACCCGCGAGCACCATGGGCTGGTTGCCGACCACGCCGACCACCTCGCCGTCGACACGGGCGAGGACGCAGACGACGTTCTGCGCCCAGATCTCGTGCACCTCGATGAACTCCCCGTCGTCGACCAGCTCAGCGATGACCGCGCGCATGTCGTACGGCTTGTGCGACTCGACGGGGACGATCTCGGCGAGCCAGGGACGGTGGTCGGCGGCCGCCCCTCTGGACGGCAGGCTGGGCGGCGGGTCCAGGTTGTTGCTGGGGAGCAGGGAGACCAGGTAGCGCACGTCGTCCAGACAGCTCTCCTCGTCGTCGTAGACCAGCGTCGCCACTCCGGTGCGACGGCCATGGACGTCGGCGCCCCCGAGATCCTCGTGGCTGACGCGCTGACCGCTGACCGCCTCGACCACGTCGGGCCCGGTCAGGTACATCCTCGCCACGTCACGGACCATGAAGGTGAAGTCGGCGAGGGCCGGAGAGTAGGCCGCTCCTCCGGCGCACGGCCCGAGAACGACGCTGATCTGCGGGATGACGCCAGAGGCCTGGACGTTGCGGCGGAAGAGCCCGCCGTACCCGTCGAGGGACATGACGCCTTCCTGGATCCGCGCTCCCCCGCTGTCGTTGAGCCCGATGACGGGGGCTCCGGCAGCGATCGCCAGGTCCATGACCTTGTGAATCTTCGCGGCGTGCGCCTGGCCCAGCGAGCCGCCGAACACCGTGAAGTCCTGGGCGTACACGAAGACCCTGCGGCCGTCGATCGTGCCGGAGCCCGCGATCACGCCGTCGGTGTACGGCCGGTTCTCGCCGAGCTTCATTCCGTGGGCCTGGTGGCGGCGGTACATCTCGACCTCGACGAACGACCCGTCGTCCAGCAGGAGGTCGAGCCGCTCGCGGGCGGTCCGCTTGCCGAGCGCCCGCTGCCTGGCCACCGCGTCGCGCGACCCGGCGGCGATCTCGTGACGAAGCCGGCCGTGCCGCTCGCGTAGCGAGGCCATCGTCCGCGGTTCCTCCCTTTCGGAGGGCTCTCGGAGTGCTTCCGGCGTACTGGACTGCTGGTCAGCCAGCATTACAGATACCTCGCTAAATGGGGATCATGGGCGGGAGTCATCGCTCAAGCGTGCCCGTACGGAGATCCCCATGTCTTCTCCGGTTGTGCCGACGCGAGCAGACAAAGCAATTCCAAAGAAACCACTGTGCGGACTGAGCTGCTAAATTAAGCCAGATTTGGTCAGCTAAAGGAAATTTCGGGCAGTCCCGATACGGAGGTTTCCCATGGCTGCTGGAGCGGCTGCCGCGCATAATCATCCGCAACGAATCGGATCACTTAACGGGCGGTACCACAGAATCGGCCTCAACATTTTCCTGGTGGTCGTGGTGGCCCACTGGGCCGAGCACGTCGCGCAGGCCATCCAGGTCTACGTGCTCGGCTGGCCGCTGCCCGACGCGCTCGGCGTGCTCGGGGAGTTCTTCCCCTGGCTGGTGAGGTCCGAGTGGATGCACTACGGCTACGCCCTGCTCATGCTCGTCGGGCTCGTCGCGCTCCGTAGAGGTTTCACCGGCCGGGCCCGTACCTGGTGGAACATTTCGCTGGGCATCCAGATATGGCACCACTTCGAGCACCTGCTCCTGCTCCTGCAGGCGCTGACGCATCACAACCTTCTCGGCCGCCCGGCGCCGACCAGCATTCTGCAGCTCGTCTTCCCGCGCATGGAGCTGCACCTGTTCTACAACGCGGTCGTCTTCGTCCCGATGGTGGTGGCGATGATCCTGCACCGCCGTCCGCGAGAGTCGGAGCGCGCGAACATGGTGTGCGCGTGCGCCTCCTCCCCCTCGTACGGGTAGTTCGTTCGGTGCAGCCGCTGCGCCGGTGGGGACCGCCCTACGCGCCGGGGAGCATCAGCGCGTCCCGGACGTAGGGGGCGATGTGCTCGCGGTGCTCTGGGAGAGGCCGGTCGCGTCGAGGCGGTAGGCGACGATCTCGGCCTTCTCGCCGGGGAGTTGCGGCCAGCCACCGGCCGCGAGCAGGGTGTCCCCCTGGACCGCCACCGGCGAGTTCGACGTGGCCGGCAGCTTCGCCTGCCAGACCTCCTGGCCCGTCCTGGTGTTCAGCGCGTGAACCGTTCCGTCGAACGTCGTGGTGAAGACGAGGTCGTTGGACACCGTCGCCGCGCCGTACGGTGACTGGCCGAACGGGTGCGTCCACTTGATCGCGCCGGTGGCCAGGTCGATCGCGACCAGCTCACCCGTCGCCTCGTCGAACGGCGGAAAGTCGGGCACAACCTGGTTCGTCCACTTCGCGGCGTAGTTGTTCACCGCGGCGTACACGGTCGTGTCGTCCACGGCGATCGGCGCCGGAATGCCGCCGAGCACGCCGGGATAGACCGTGAACGGCATCTGCGGCAGCTTCGAGTACTCGCCCCTGAGGGCGAGCAGGTTGTCGTCGTCATGCCCGTTGTGCTTGCCCACCGGTGTCTTCCACAGCAGCTCGCCGGTGCGCTGGTCGTAGGCGTAGACGTAGCCCAGCTTGCCCGAGGCGAGCACCGTCGGCCTGTCGCCCACACGGGTCAGGACCGGGGAGTTCTGCAGGTCCCAGTCGTAGATGTCGTGGGGAAGCGGCTGCTGGTACCACAGCGGCCTGCCCGTCGTCCGGTCGAGTTTGACGAGGGAGTTGGTGTAGAGATTCGGGCCCGGCCGGCTTGAGCCCCACGGGTACTCCTCCGTGCCGAGGAAGGGCCCCGGGTTGCCGATGGAGACGTAGAGGTCGCCCTTCGCGTCGAAGCCGGGCGGATGCCACAGTCCACCGCCGGAGTTGATCTCCGGCTTGCCCCAGAGGTCGGTCGGGACCGTGTCCCACTTCCACTTGGCACGGCCGGTACCGGCGTCCAGCGCCCAGAGCACGCCGACGGCGTCGCCTGAGAAGAAGGTGTCGGGGTTGCCGGGGACCGTGGACACGTAGACGGTGTGGTCGTTGAAGCCGGGGGCCATGTCGATGCCCTCGTTCTTGTTGCGTACGAGTGGCTTGCTCCAGATCTCCGCACCCGTCCGCGCGTCGAGCGCGAACGCGGACGTGACGGTCGCGCCGTACACCCTGCCGTCGCCGACGTTCACGCCGTTGGGGCCGCTGCTGGGCGAGTTGTACATCTTCGTCCACAGCAGCCGGCCGGTGCGCAGCTCGATCGCGTAGACGTTCGAGCCGAGATCCTGCGTGTACACGACGCCGTCTGCCACGACGGGAGTCGTCGCGTAGGAGCCGGCCCAGCGGTCCGAAGGCGCTTTGATCGGCACCGACCAGGCGACGCCGAGGCGCGACACCGACCTGGAGTCGATCGGACTGCGGACGCGTCGGGTGTTCGCCTTGTTCCCGTTGGGTGCCGACCACGTCGGCGCGAGGCCGTTCTCACCCGGAGTGTCCGCCGTCGCCGGCGTGAACACACCGGCGCCCATGGTGCCGACGATGACCGCGCCCGCGGCGACGACGCACAGCAGCCGGGCGACCGGCCGGGTGCCGCGAGTCTGGTTCGATGGCATCCGACCCCTCCTCTTGTCTCGATCCACGAGCGCTGAGGAAAGGCTCGGCGCTTTTCCAGCGGCACGTTACCGCTCGGCCCGGTCGGCGCCTTCTTCTCGATTGCGATATTCACCGGCCACGCCGCCCGCCCGCGGCGCCGATGGCCGTAGCCGTGCTGACGTCGATCGCGGGCGATGGTGACGTTGTCGGCGTGGCGCACAGCGCACTCGCGCCGGGGGCGCAGAGCGACCGCAGGGGGCTGTCGGGGACTTTCTGGCCTGGGCTCCCGCGTCTACGGTGGAGGTCATGGTTCCGATGATCACTCTCAACGACCAGAGCACCCTCCCGCAGCTCGGCTTCGGGACGGCCCTCATCCCACTGGACCAGACCGCCGACGTCGTCGGCCAGGCGCTCCAGGCGGGTTACCGGCACATCGACACCGGGCAGTTGTACGGCAACGAGCAGGGAGTCGGCACCGCCATCGCCGCATCCGGCATCCCGCGCGAGGAGCTGTACGTCACCAGCAAGCTCAGTACCGGCGACCACCGTCCGGACGACGTGCGCCGTTCCTTCGACAAGACCCTGGAGAGGCTCGGCCTGGACCGGCTCGACTTCTTCCTGATCCACTGGCCGCTGCCCACGCGCTACGACGGCGACTACGTCTCGACCTGGAAGGCCGTCACCGACCTGGTCGCCGACGGCCGGCTGCGCACGGCGGGCGTGTCGAACTTCGAGCCCGCGCACCTGGACCGCGTCATCGCCGATACCGGGCTGGTGCCCGCGGTGAACCAGATCGAGGCGCACCCGTACTTCGCCAACGACACCGTCCGCGAGGCCTCGCGCCGGCACGGCATCGCGGTTGAGGCGTGGGGGCCGCTCGGGCAGGGCGCGGTGCTCGGCAACGAACTGCTCGGCAAGATCGCCGCCGCCCACGGCAAGACCATCTCGCAGGTCACGCTGCGCTGGCATATCCAGCGCGGGGACGTCGTCTTCCCGAAGACGACGTCGCGCAAGCGGATGGAGGAGAACCTCGACCTGTTCGGCTTCTCCCTGTCCGCGGAGGAGGTCGAGGCGATCAACTCACTCGACCAGGGTGAGGCGGGCCGCCGCGGGCCGCATCCGGACACCTTCGACTACGTCCCGTAGTGACCTCCCGCCCCGCTCACGCCCTCCCCGCCGAGGGCCGGCCAGGTCTTGCGTCCTGAGCATCGTTGCGAGGCGCTCCCGGTGGCCGCGAGGGGCGCCTCGGCTGAGCGGCGTGCGCGCCGACGCGGGCGGTGCGGGTGCCGTGGCCGTACCTGAGTTCGGGCCGTCGGAGGCCCCGACCTAACACACACCACAAGATGCGGCGGAGAAACGAAAGACCAACGCTATAAGTATCCAAACTTCCACGAAGGGGTACTCATGGCTTTTATCTCCCTTAACTCCGACGAACCGGGAATTCGCAGTCTTTTTCTGTATCGTCCGGAGACCGCCCGCCCGTTGAACGAACTGGTGGAGGTACTGCTGTGCGGAGAGAGCTCCCTGTCCCGCGGAGAACGGGAGCTGATCGCGGCATACGTGTCGTCGCTGAACGAATGCCGGTTCTGCTTCTCCACCCACGCGGCGATCGCCGCCGCCCACCTCGACGAGGGCATGCCGCTGGTGGAGCAGGCCTGCGTCAACCTGAGCGCGGCGCCGGTCTCCGGGAAGATCCGGGCGCTGATGGACATCGCGGGCGCGGTGCAGCAGAGCGGCAATGCGGTCACCGAGCAGCACGTCGCCGCCGCCCGGGCCCTGGGGGCCACCGACATGGAGATCCACGACACCGTGCTGATCGCGGCCGCCTTCTGCATGTTCAACCGTTATGTGGACGGCCTGGCCACCTACGCCCCGGACGACCCCGCCGTCTACGCCGAGCGGGCGAAGCGGTCCGACGGTTATGTGGCAGGACTGACCGAATTGCAGGGCCAGGCCTGAGCGCCCCCGTTAGCAGGGGGTGCGGGACCGTAAAGGGCGACCATTAAAGCCGCTTTATCGCGTAATTTGGGAATAATTCGCCTATTGCTCGATCTGCGCCAAATGAGGGTTGACTTGGCCACGGTGATCGCTCACGCTGCGCGTGAAGTGTTCCGTCGCCCATCCCTTAAGGAGTGTCCATGGCGCATGTCACGCTGGGCTGTGATCAGCCGGGCGTTCCCGGCCCCTTCAGCCGTCGGCCGCAGAGCGCACGTCCCATGCGCGAGCGGCCCGGGGTGCCCGGCGAGCCGGGGCCGCGATGCCCATGACCGCGACCATCGCTCACCGTTATCTGATCATCGGCGCGGGGCCGGCCGGGTTGCAGCTCAGCTACTTCCTGCAGCGGGCCGGGGCCGACTACCTCACCCTGGAGCGTGACGCCGCCCCGGCGTCCTTCTTCCGCCGCTATCCGCGGCACCGTCGCCTGATCTCGCTGAACAAGGTGCACACCGCCCAGGACGATCCCGAGATCAAGCTGCGCTGGGACTGGAACTCCCTGCTCAACGACGCGCCCGAGCTGCTGTTCCCCCGCTACTCGAAGGAGTACTTCCCGAGCGCGGACGACCTGGTCGGCTACCTCGCCGACTTCCAGCGCGAGCACAAGCTCAACGTGCGTTTCCGCACACCGGTGGACCTGATCGAGAAGGTCGGCGGACGGTTCGCCGTGCACGCCGCCGGCCAGGTGTTCCACGCGGAGTGCGTCATCATGGCGACCGGCTGGGGCGGGCCGAACATCCCCGACATCCCCGGCATCGAGCTCGCCACCGGATATGAGGACATGCCGACGAGCGGGGAGGAGTTCGCCGACCAACGGGTGCTGATCATCGGCAAGGGCAACTCGGCGTTCGAGACCGCCCAGGCCCTGCTCCCGCACGCCGCCGTCATCCATCTCGCCAGCCCGCATCCCGTCCGGCTGTCCTGGACGAGCAAGCATCCCGGGGACGTGCGCGGCCAGTACGGCGCGCTGCTCGACAGCTACTGGTTCAAGACGCTCCACGGTGTGCTCGAATGCGACATCGACCGGATCTGGCGTGAGGATGACACGTTCAAGGCCGCCATCACCTACACCCTGGCCGAGGGCGAGCGGGCGCTGCTGGAGTACGACGCGGTGTTGCGGTGCACCGGCTTCCGGATGGACACCGGCCCCTTCGCCGACTCGTGCCGGCCCGAGCTCGCTCCGAACGGGCGGATCCCGGCGCTCGGCCCCGACTGGCAGTCGGTCAACGTCGACGGGCTCTACTTCGCGGGCACGCTGATGCAGGGTCGCGACTTCAAACGCGCGTCGTCCGCGTTCATCGACGGCTTCCGCTACAACCTGCGGACGATGTCGAGGCTGCTCACCGAGCGCTACGAGCAGGCGCCGCTCGACCACCAGGAGCTCCCGGCCGACCCCGACAGGCTGGCCGGCACGATGCTCGACCGGGTCAACCACAGCTCGGCGCTGTGGACCCAGTTCGAGTACCTGTGCGACGCGTACGTGGTCGACCCGGCCACCCGGCAGGTCCGGCACTACGAGGACCTGCCCGAGGACTACGCGGTCGAGCGATTCGCCGGCGAGGCCCAGGTCTTCACCGTCACCCTGAGGTGGGGCCGCCAGGACTACGGCGACGTCTTCGCCATCCAGCGCCACCCCACCCCGGACCGGGCCGAGGAGAGCGCCTTCCTGCATCCGGTCATCCGCCACTGGCGCCGCGGGGACCTGGCCGCCGAACGCCACCTCCTGGAAGACCTGCTCGCCGCATGGCGTCATCCCGTACGGCACGTGCAGCCGCTGTGCACGTTCCTGGCGCACGAGCTGGCCCCGCGGGACGGCGCGTCAGCCGAGAACTCCTGACGTGGTCTGCTCCACCAGATAGTCGACCACGTCGGCGGGCCGCCCCCGTTCGGCGAGGGCGGCCCGCTGACGTGCCGCCCCCGTGCCGGCCGCGCGCAGCCACGCCAGCCGCTCGGTCACCATCTCCAGGTCGCCGGTCTCCTCCAGAGCCGGCCGGCTGTGCCGGACGAGCGCGTCGAGCAGGTCGCCGGCGGTCAGCAGCTCGCCGGTGGCAGGGGAGATGCCGTACCCGTCCAGGCCGTCGCGGGCGGCCCGCCAGTACGCCACGCGCAGGAGCTCGGCCGACAGCTGTGGGCCGGGGTCGCCGGCCGCGACCCGCCCCAGCGCGGTCACCACCAGCGCCCGCACCACGGCGGCGAGCAGAGCCGACTCCTCCGCGGTGGCGGGCACGTCGGTCACCCGGATCTCCAGCGTCGGCAGCCGGGAGGACGGCCGGACGTCCCAGAAGATCGTTCCCGGGTCCACCAGCGCGCCCACCTCGGTCAGCCTGCCGACCAGCTCGTCGAACTCGGCCAGCGAGGAGAAGTACGGCGGGGGCCCCGCGACCGGCCACTTGGTCCAGCAGAGCGTGCGCCAGCTCGCGTAGCCGGTGTCACGGCCGGTCCACATCGGGGAGTTGGCCGTCATCGCGATCAGGACGGGCAGCCACGGCCGCAGATGGTTGGAGACGAGCACCGCCTTCTCCCGGTCGGGCAGGTGCACGTGGACGTGCCCGGCGCAGATGGCCTGCTCGTCGTGGAGCGATCGGTAGGTCGCGATCCCGATCTCGTACCGGGGGTGATCGGTGATCAGCGGCGGGACGACGTCGCCCAGCACCGGGGTGCCCGAGGCCACCACCGCCAGCCCGCGCTCCCGGGCCGCCGCCGCCGTGGCCGCGCGCATGCGCCGCACCTGTTCTTCCAGGTCGGACAGGTCGGCGCGCGGCGGCGTCTTGGCCTCCACCTGGAACCGGGTGATCTCGGTGCTCGTCCGCTCCCCCAGCTCCTTCGCGGCCTGCGCGATCACCTCTGCGGCCTGCGGAGACACCTCGCGCGTCAGGGGGTCGACGACCAGGTACTCCTCCTCCACCCCCACCAGCGGGCGGACGGCGTCGAAGGGGGCTGGCTGCGGGGATTCGGCGGTCTCCGTCATCGCTGCTCCGAAGGTGAGGGCTCGGCGTTGACCATCAACGTGCTCCGCCGCAACCGTACGTCAAGTCCGCGCACAATGATCTCAGTCGCGCCCCGAGGAACGTCGACCTCGCACATTGTTAGAAGCTCTAACCGCAACCTGGTGAACGCGCGATCAGTTTCTCATCGCCGATTGTCACGCCGAGGCCGACCTCAGGGAAATAGCAGGCCCTGAGAAGGCCGCCGATCCGGATTACGGAGTCTTCTGGGGAGGCGCTCCCGTCTCATGGACTGAGACGTCGTGGTGGGTCCGCAGGCCCGGCAGAGAGCACGATCGAAGAAGACGGCAAGATCTCCGGTCGTGCAGGATTCACTCGGACACATGACGCCAAGCGACCGGCGGCCTCCGCTGCTGCCACCCCCCAGCCTTGGTGTTGGTGGTGCGCGCCGACCGGTAATGGGCGCATTGCGGAAGTGAGCTCATGCCGCCGAAAGCTGGATGGTCACGTGGTTCTCTGCTCATGGAAAGGGAACTGGACATGCCGCTAGAGGAAACAACCGCGCGCGTTACCGTACAAGCACCGAGACCAAGGCTGCGCGTCACGAGACTGGGGCGAGCCGCCATCAGCGTGTTTGTCGCCCTGGTGGCCCTGTTCACCATGACCGCCGGCGCCGACGCCAGCGGAACGCCCAAAGAGCCCTCGACCGGCCCGGCGCTCTTCGCCCCCGGGTTCACGCATGGGAAGGTCGCCGTGGACGGCGGCACCCTCCACTACGTCATCGGCGGGTCGGGCCCGGCCATCGTGCTCCTGCACGGTTGGCCGCAGACGTGGTTGATATGGCGTCAAGTGATGCCCGAGCTCGCCCGCAAGCACACCGTGATCGCGTTCGACCTGCCGGGGCTGGGAGACTCCTCCATACCGACCGGCGGCTACGACAAGGTCACCACCGCACAGCGGATTCACCAGGCCGTCAAACGTCTGGGCTTCAACCAGGTGGCGCTGCTCGGCCACGACCTCGGCGCCCTGGTCGCATACCCCTACGCACGCGACTTCCCGACCGAGGTGACCCGGCTCGCCGCGATCGAGACGCCGCTGGCCGGCTTCGGTCTTGAGGAGCTGTACGGGTTGAGCTGGCACTTCCGGTTCAACTCCTCCCCAGCGCCGATTCCCGAGCAGATCATGGACAACGACGACGTCCCGACCTACCTCGGCATGATGTTCGACTTCAGTTACCGCCGGGACGCCGTGGATCGCGAGCCCTTCTACGCGGCCTATGCGGACCCGGCCAGGCGGACCGCGGGGTACGGGTACTACCGGGCGTTCGCCGGGGACGCGGAGAACAACAAGGCCAACGCGGCGAAGCGGCTGCCCATGCCAGTGCTGGGGATCGGTGGGCAGTATTCGTTCGGGCCCGGCGTCGCCGACTCCTTCCGCAAGGTCGCCGACGACGTTCGCGCGGCGGTGGCACCCGACTCCGGGCATTTCGTCCCCGAGGAGAATCCGAGCTTCCTGGTCGATTGCGCAGGCCTCTTCTTCGGCACCGAGAACACCACGCCGCCCCGGCCCGAACTCGCCGGCTGCGCACGGTAGCGCCGGGCACTCATCCGAGCCACCTGACCAGAGGCCGTACGCCGGCCTCTGGTCAGGCCTTTGCGCAGGCCTTCAACTGAAGCGGAGCCGACGGGGACCCGGTCCCGGGCGTGCCTTGCCAGGAGCCGCAAGCGTTCACGGTCGAGCACGTTGGAAGAAGAACTTCGCCGCCCCGATCATCACAATTGTGTGGTGATCCGTCCACATGCGCGACGCGAGAGTTCGCCGTGGTTCTTCGCAGTCTTGGGGCTCGTTGCGGGCTTTCTTCTCTTCCTCGCAGTGCCGAGTGTCATGCCCGCCATCCGGGCCGCCCGGACGGACGGGACGCCTGGCGTCTTCACGGCGGAGAGGCTCGACTGCGTCTATCACGGCCCGCACGAGCAGTGCACCTGGCTGGGCGACTTCCGCGCGGACAGCGGGGAGCGGCGGCAGGTCTCCCTGTACGGCAGCGACAGGGACACGCTCCACGTCGGCCAGCAGACCAAGGCTTTCGACGTCGGCCGGTCGAGCCGCGTATACGGCCCCGGGGGCTCCAACGAGTGGGTGTTCACCGCGCTGCTGCTCGCCGCGGGCCTCTCACTGCTCGTCTACGCGGTGAGGCGGCTCGCTCCGCGGAGTGCGCATTCCGACAGAAGCCCCGTCGCGTGAACAGCCTCATCCTGTGGGTGAACTGCCGCGACACCGCACTCCGGCCGCCATCTCGCCGCAGCGCCGGGCGCGACTGCGGACCACCCCCTCGCCGGAGGAGATCACGATGGCACGTCCAAGGAGCATGCCCGACCGCGAGGCCCTTCATCCCGCCCCCGCGACGTCCACCTTCGTCAACGGCGCCTTCCCTCGCAGGCGCTGGCTGGTCGTGCTGCTCAGCGCGCTCGGAGGCTTCCTGCTGACCGTCTTCTGGTCGGCGCAGTTCGTCGACCAGGAGATCGGCGACAGCGTCGCCAACGCGCTGCTCGGGCACGACGCGAAGGCGACACCGATCGCGGGAATGGCTGCGGGCATCACGTTCGCGTTCGTTTCCGGGCTGGCCGGCACGTTCACCGCCTGCAACGTCGCCGCGCTCAGCGCGGTGGCGCCCCTGCTCGGCGCCGGCGGCAGCCGCTGGGGGCGGCTGCTGCGCACGCTGAAGCCGCTGGGCTGGCTGTCGGTCGGCATGCTCGTGGTCTCCGCCACATACGGCGCGATCGTCGGGCTGGTCGGCACCCGCATGCCGCAGTTCTCGACCGCCCAGAACGTCGCCGGAAGCCTTTCGCCGCGCAGCATCCAGTCGATGGCCGTCTTCGGAGTGATCGGGCTCGTGATGCTGTACCTGGGCCTCGCGGCGCTCGGCATCGTGCCCGACCCCTTCGCCCGGATCGCCGCGCGCTTCCCGAACGTCCCTATGGTCTTCATGGGCGCGTTGATCGGCGGATTCCTGATCGGGCGCCCCTTCCCCCTGTTCCGGCAGATGTTCCGCGATGCGGCCGACAGCGGGAACCCGCTCTACGGCGCGGTCGCCTTCAGCCTGCAGTCGCTCGGGAACATCGTCATCATGTCGGTGCTGTTCCTCGCCCTGACCGTCGTCGCAAATGGTCGGCCGCAGCGGTGGCTGGCCGCGAAGCCGAGCCGGGTCGCCGTCCTGACGGCCTCGGCCCTCATCGTCGCGGGCGCCTTCACCTTCCTCTACTGGGACGTACGACTGCTCGCCGGACGGGGGATCATCCCGTGGTACCCGATCGTGGACTGGTTCCCGTCGTAGGGCACGAGAGTCGCAGGGCGCGAGAAAGGTCCCGGACATGACAAGAGGCCCTCTCCCGCATGGGAGACGGCCTCTGACATGGTGGGCGATACTGGGATCGAACCAGTGACCTCTTCGGTGTGAACGAAGCGCTCTCCCGCTGAGCTAATCGCCCGCCCTGTGCGGCCCTCGCGGTGCCGACGGGGAAAACCATACCGCACTTCGGGGGGTCCTGGCGAAGCGACGATCTCCCGATCCGGGGGGTAGCGACGAAGGCCGGTGGGGAATCGGGGGGAAAGGGGGCGGTTGCCCGTCGGTGTGGCTGCTCGTTGTCATACCATCGTCGTGTCCCGGAAGGTGCCGATCGTGATCTTTAGTAGGAAACGTTCTTGGTCGGCCCGCCGAGACAGGCTCCACAACTCGCAAAACCCTTGCAAATACGACCCGATTGATGCCGTTTAGCCAGGTAGTTGCCCAAATGTCCAGCTGTGATGTGCGTTACAGAAGGGCCTTGGAGCGGAATCTTTCCTACAGGTTTCTTCGTTCCGCGTCATAGCTCAGGACGAAGTCCGTCAGAGCAGTGAAAGCCCCGTGTGGGGACCTACGACGAAAAGGTTTGGCTGACGATGAACAGCACCACCGTCTCCGCCGAGCTTGGCCTTCGGCTTGTGGTCCCCGACCGTACTACCGTCCCCCTCCTTGCCGGGCTGAGCTATACAGCCGACGACCCGTATGCCATACGCATGGCCTTCCACGTAGGGAACGACGAACCGGTCGAGTGGATCTTCGCCAGGGAACTTCTGACCGTTGGCATCGTGAGACGTGTCGGCGACGGCGACGTGCAGGTCTGGCCTGCGCGCGCCGACGGCGAGCGCACCCTCCATATCAGCCTGACCTCACCGTTCGGTCAGGCTCTCTTCGAGGTGCCGCTGGCCCCGCTGACGGAGTTCCTGCACCGGACGTACGAGAAGGTGCCGGCCGGTCGCGAGACCGACTTCATGGATCTGGACGCCGAGCTCACCAACATGCTCTGGCCGTCCTGAACCAGCGCGTGTCACCCCGGCAGTGAGTCCAGGGTGGCGCGCATTCTGCTGATCTCGATGCTCTGGCCCGAGTAGACGTCCTTCGCCATCAGGCGCATGCGCTGGTCCTGGCCTGCCTTGAGTTCCTCGCCCGCCATCCGCACCGCTCCCCCGTGGTGCCTGATCATCAGGGTGAGGAACAGCCGGTCGAACGCGGCGCCCCTCGCCGCGCCCAGCTGGTTCAGCTCCTGCTCGTCGGCCATGCCGTCGCCCGTCTGGGCGTGGGCGTGACCGGCCGGCGCTGAGCGGCCGAGCTCGCCCAGCCAGTCGGTCATCAGCTTGATCTCCGGCTGCTGGGCCACGGCGATCTGTTCGGCATAGCGCCTGATCTCCGCATTTGTGGTGCGATCCTTGACCATGCCGGTCATTTCCAGCGCCTGCCGGTGGTGCGGGATCATGGCTTCGGCGAACCGGACGTCGGCCGCCACCGGCCCCGGCGGCTGTTCCCCCACCCGCTCCCCCGGGGTGGCCGTCCTGGCCGAAGTGCCCGGACCCTGTGGGACGATCACTGGTGCGCCGGTGCCCACGGCCTGTGGCTGCTCGGGTTCCTCGGCGCAGCCCGCGAGGGCCAGCGACGCCAGAAGGGCGACCAAGAACACGCGCGCCGGACTCTTCGCTGACATAGCTTCCATACTGAGTCAAAACGATACGGGGGACACGCGTGAACGCTGCCAAACTCGGAGGGGCGGTGGCATGCGTGTTGCTCATGCTCGTGTCCGCGTGCGCCGTCACGGCACCGAGAGCCGGGACGTCCGAACCCGGGAAGGGCACGGCGGAGCCGGGCCTGGCGGCCACCCCGGGAGCCGCAGGGAACGTCATGACGAGCGCCAACGTGACTCAGGTCGCCCACGTGCCCCGCGCAGCCCCGCTGGCCGGGGAGATGAACTGGAACACCGACCTGGCCTTCCAGGGCGACTACGCGTTCGTCGGCAACTTCGGCGGCTTCGCGATCTACGACATCAGCGACCCGACCAAGCCCAAGACGGTCAGCCAGGTGGCCTGCCCGGCCCAGCAGAACGACGTCTCCGTCTACGGCGACCTGCTGATCCTCTCGATCGACGAGCCGCGAAGCGACGAGACCTGCACGTCCACGACGAAGGAGCGGGTCTGGGAGGGCCTGCGGATCTTCGACATCAGCGACAAGACGAGCCCCAAGTACGTCGCGGCCGTCGCCACCGACTGCGGGTCGCACACGCACACGATGGTGCCGGACGGGGGGCCCGACGGCGAGAACCTCTACGTCTACGTCTCCTCCCCCGGCCCCGAGCCGGATTCGGTGACCTGCCCGCCGCCGCACGAGCTCCTGCAGATCGTGGAGATCCCCACCAAGAACCCCAAGGCGGCGAAGGTCGTGGCCAAGCCTCCGCTGATGGCGGATCGCCCGCAGCAGGGCACCGGCTGCCACGACATCACCGCCTTCCCCGAGAAGCACCTCGCCGCCGCCGCCTGCTTCGGCGACGGCTTCCTGCTCGACATCTCCGACCCGGTCAACCCCAAGGTGCTGCAACAGGTCCGCGACACGGAGAACTTCCAGATCTGGCACTCCGCCACGTTCAACAACGACGCCACCAAGGTCGTCTTCAGCGACGAGCTGGGCGGCGGCTCGGCCCCGACCTGCGACCGCAGGACACCCCCGACCAAGGGCGCCGACGCGATCTACGACCTGGTCGACGACCGGCTGGAGCTCCGGGGCTACTTCAAGATCCCGCGCGAGCAGCAGGAGAAGGAGAACTGCGTCGCCCACAACGGCTCGCTGATCCCGGTCAAGGGCAAGGACGTCATGGTCCAGTCGTGGTACCAGGGCGGCGTGTCGATCTGGGACTTCACCGACTCCAGCAACCCCAGAGAGATCGGCTACTTCGACCGCGGGCCGTTCACGGGCGGCGCGGCGGGCTCGTGGTCGGCGTACTACTACAACGGCTACATCTACTCCAGCGACATGCGCGAGGGCCTGGACGTGATCAGGATCGACGACCCGCTGACCGACCCGGCCAAGCAGGTCAAGATGGACGACTTCAACGTCCAGACCCAGAAGACCTACTGAGGCGCGGTGATCGTCCCTGACCGCCAGTGGCTGTAGCGGGTCTCCCAGGTGGAGCTCAGCATGTCGCCCTGGATCGGATACCTCCAGACGAGCAGGTACGACACGGGGCGGTCCTGGGAGTCCAGCTCGACCTTCCAGTTCAGGGTCGTCTTCGCCAGCTCCTTCTGCGTCCAGCCGCCGGCGATCTCCATGAGGATGTCCTGCAGGGTCTGCGGAGTCGTCACGGTGTCGAGCGAGCCGGTGTAGACGCGTCCCGAGCGGCGCACGGCGGGCGTCAGCGCGACCAGTTCGGTGATCACCGCGACCGAGGCCATCATCTCGATGAGCCGGACGTGGGTCACGATCTCGGACGGATCGCGCTCCTTCGTCTTGCGGCCGTTGATGTAGATGCCGTAGTCGGCGCCCTGGCGGATGACGACGGCGCTGACCCGCTTGTCGCCGGTGGCGGGCGTGAGAACGGACAGTTCGTAGCTCACCGCGTTCGCCCCGGACCCCGCGCCGAGGTCGTAGACGAGCCTCCCCTTGGCGTCGGCGTGGAAGTCGCTCTGCGACAGCCCTCCCTCGTAGGTGAGGTCGGCCATCGGCGTGGCGCCGAGCGCCGCCTGTAACGCCGCCATGAGCGCGCGCGGCTCCGCCGCCGGACCTGAGGGGGACGCGGTCACCGCCGCCGGGCTTCCCGAGGCAACCGGCGACGCGCTCGTGCCCGCGGCGGCCCTCCACCACAGCAGCACCCCGCTCGTCGCCGCGGCGGCCAACACGGCCCCGGCCCCGATCAGCACGCCCCTGCGCGACACCCGGGGCAGGCCCGCCTCCACGGTGCTCAGGTCCAGCTCGGCCGTCCCGTGTTCGCCGACCAGTTCGAGGAGCACGTCGCGGGCGGTGGGCCGGACGGCAGGGTCCTTGGCCAGGCAGCGCGCGACCAGCCCGCGCAGCGGCGGGGTGAGGTCGCCCAGGTCGGGCTCGGCCTGCAGGATCCGGTAGGCCACCGCGGCGATGCTGTCGCCGCGGAACGGCGGGCGCCCGGACGCGGCGAACACCATCGTCGAACCCCACGCGAACATGTCGGCGGGCGCGCCCACCGGCCCGTCGCCGAACTGTTCCGGGGCCATGTACCGGGGCGTGCCGGCCAGTTCGCTGTGGGAGGCGGTGAGCCCCGACAGCCGGGCGATGCCGAAGTCGATGACGCGCGGCCCGTCGGGCGCCATCAGCACGTTGGCGGGCTTGAAATCCCGGTGCACCACGCCGGCCCGGTGGATGGCGGTCAGGGCGGTGGCCGTGCCGATGGCCAGCCGGATCAGCGCCGCGCCGCCCAGCGGGCCGACCGCCGCCAGCGACGGGCCGTCGATGTACTCGCTGACCACGTAGGGCGGGTCGTGGTCGAGGTCGGCGGCGATCACGCGGGCGGTGCAGAACTCGGCGACCTGGCGGGCGGCGGCCAGCTCGCGGTCGAAGGACCGGTCGAGGTCGCCCGTCATGACCTTGATGGCCACGCGCTCACCGCCTGGGGTCTGCGCGAGGTAGACCACGCCCTGCCCGCCCTGGCCGAGCCTGCCCACGACGGTGTGCTCGCCTAGCCGCTCGGGATCGCCCGAGCGGAGCGCGCCGACAGCCACGTACGCCTCACAAGATCCGCTTGTGAGGCAAGGTTATATCAGGGGTTCAGGTCGGCCGCGGCACGCTCGGCGAAGACACGCATGGCCTTGGCGGTGATCGGGCCTGGGGCGACCGGCAGCTCGGTCTGGTCGACGAGCTTGATCGGCTGGATGTCGCGGGTGGTGGACGTGAGGAACGCCTCTTCGGCCTCGTACAGGGCCGACAGCGGCACGTCGACCTCGTCGCCGCCGCACCACTCCAGGACGAGCGCCCTGGTGACGCCCGCCAGCGGCCCGGCCTCCAGCGTCGGGGTGAGCAGGCGGCCGTCGCGGACGATGAAGATGTTGGAGCCGGTGCCCTCGCACAGGTTGCCCGCGAGGTTGCCGAAGATCGCCTCGCCGCCGCCGCGCGCCTTGGCGTAGGCGAGCGCCTTGGCGTTGTCGCCGTACGAGGTGCTCTTGACGCCCGACAGCGCGCCGCGCTCGTTGCGCGGCCAGGGGACGACGGTGACGTTCGCGGTGCCGGGGAACGGCTTCTGCTCGTCGACGATCACGACGGAGGTGGTGCCCTGGTTCCCGCGGTCGGAGCCGAGGGGGCCCGGGCCGCTGGTGTAGGTGATGCGGATGCGGCCGAGCGACCAGTCAGGGGCGACCGCCAGGCACTTGGCGACACCTTCTGCGATGGCGTCGACGTCGGGCTCGGGCAGGTCCATGCGCTGGGCCGACAGCTTGAGCCGGTCGAGGTGGCGGGTGAGCGCGAACGACTCGCCGTTCACGATCTTGATCGTCTCGAACACGCCGTCGCCGACCATCAGCCCGTGGTCGAACACCGAGACGGTGGCCATCGACGGGTCGATCAGTTCCCCGTTGACCCAGACAGGGATGTTCATGTGTCTCCTCCTGTGGATGCCAGTGCGATGAGTCTGGACGCCTTCAACTCGGTCTCGAGCCACTCCCGCCCGGGGTCACTCCCCCAGGTGATGCCCGCGCCCGTGCCGAACCGGATCTCACCGGCGGAGATCCAGAACGTGCGGATGCCCACGGCCAGCGCCGCCCTGCGACGGTCGGCGTCGACCCAGCCCACAGCCCCACAGTACGGCCCCCGGGGCACCGGTTCGAGCTCATTGATGATGCGCAGCGCTGACGACTTGGGCGCGCCGGTGACGGAGCCGGGCGGAAACGTCGCCGCGAACAGCTCCGGCCAGCCGTTGCCCGGTTCGAGCCTGGCCCGGACCGTCGAGACGAGGTGGACCAGCCCGGGATGCTCCTCGACCGCGCACAGCGACGGCACCTCGACGGACCCGACGGCCGCGACCCTGCCGAGGTCGTTGCGGACCAGGTCCACGATCATGACGTTCTCGGCGTAGTCCTTCTCCAGCAGGTCGCCGGCGGTCACGCCGGTGCCCTTGATCGGCCTGGACTCCACGACGTCGCCGTCGCGTGACAGGTACAGCTCGGGCGAGGCCGACACCACGCTGAGGCCGGGCACGTGGATGACGGCGGCGTGCGGCGCCGGGTTGCCGGCCGCGAGCCTGGCGGCCAGCGCGAGAGGGTCGGCGTCGTGCGCCACGGGCGCGCTCAGCACGCGGCACAGGTTCGCCTGGTAGACCTCGCCCTGCTCGATGTAGTCGCGGATGGCCCGCACACCGTGCTCGTAGGCGTCACGGTCGAGCGAGCTGCGCCACTGGCCGGGGTGCGGCCCGCGCCAGGCGGCGGCCGGACGGGGCAGCGGAGCCGGCCGTACGCGGTCGAAGCGGGCGCACGTCACCTTGCCCTCGTAGTCGACCACCACCGCCCACCAGCCTTCGCCGTCGAGGGCGGCGAGATCGGTCGTCAGATCGCGCACCCCCGTGGCGAGGACGTGACCTATGTGGGCGAAACCGTCGTACACGTCTGCCATTCTCCCAGGAGCCGGACGAACTCGAGCGCGGCGGGAAGCGGGGTCTCCGGCAGCGCCGCGTAGACCTTCCGCGCGGGCGCGAGCCCCCGCAGCGGGCGCAGCACCAGATCGGGCGGAACGGCCCGGGCCGCCAGCTCCGGCACGAGCGTCACCCCGAGCCCGGCGGCGACGAACCCGAACTTCCCCGACCATTCGGCCACCCGGAGCCCGCTGCGCGGCGTGAACCCGGCGGCGGCGCAGGCGGTGACGAGCAGCGTCGGCCGGCCGCGCGGAGCCGCCTCGATCCACGTCTCCTCGCGCAGGTCGCGCAGGTCGACGCTGTCCGCGCCGGCCAGGCGGTGCGCGCGGGGCAGCGCGACCAGCAGCCTGTCCTCGCGCAGCGGCAGGACCTGGCCGTCCTCCGCGGGCAGCCCGGCCGGGTAGTCGCTGATCACCGCGACGTCCAGCCTGCCCGCGCGCAGCCGCTCCATCAGCCGCGGGGTGAGCCCCTCGACCAGCCGCAGCTCGACGCGGGGCCGGCGGTGCGCGAACGCCTTCAGCGTGGCGGGGACGAGGTCGACGTTGGCGGTGGCGAACGCGCCCACGCGCAGCGTGCCACCGCTGCCGCCGTGGATCGCGGCCAGTTCCTCGCCCGCCCGGTCGAGCCGGTCGAGCACGGTGACGGCGTGCCGGTGCAGCGCCGCACCCGCCGGCGTCAGCCGTACCCCTCGGGCGAGCCGCTCGAAGAGCGGCCCTCCGGCCGCGCGTTCGAGGGCGGCGACGCGCCGGGAGACGGCCGACTGGGTGTAGCCGAGCAGCTCGGCGGCGGCGGTGAAGGAGCCGCTCCTGGCGACCTCGTCGAAGAGGCGGAGCGCGCCGGTGTCGAAGGCATTCACGTCAGTCATGGCTGGTATGCAATCTAGTCGGTGGTGGAATGCCTCGCATATCGGTTCACTAAGGACATGATTGCTTTTCTCGGACAGGGACGTATGGGCGTCCCAATGGCCCGGCGGCTCGTCGAGGCCGAGCACACGATCGGGCACAAGGTCACGACGTGGCGGCGCGGCGGCGTTCCCGTGGCGGAGGCGGTTGACGGGGCGGACCTCGTCATCACCATGCTGAGCGACCCGGCGGCGGTTCGCGAGGTGCTGACGGCCGCGCTGCCCGGGCTGCGGCCCGGCGCGACGGTGGTGGAGATGTCCACGATCGGGCCGGAGGCGGTGCGCGAGCTGCGCGCGCTGCTGCCCACCTCGGTCGGGCTGGTGGACGCGCCGGTGCTGGGCAGCGTCGGCCCCGCGGCCGAGGGCACGCTGACCGTACTCGCCGGAGGGGACGTGTCGGGCTGCCGCGACGTGCTGTCGGTGTTCGGCACAGTGCGCGAACTGGGGCCGCTGGGGGCGGGCGCGGCGATGAAGCTCGCCGTGATGAGCGCGCTCGTGCCCGCGCAGGTGCTGCTCACCGAGACGTTCGCGTACGGGCAGAAGCACGGCGTCGACCGGGACGCGCTGATCGACGTGCTGTCGGGGACGCCGCTCGGCGGGCTGGCGGAGCGCCTGCGGGAACCGTCCGCGGAGACCCGTTACTCGCTGTCACTGGCGGCCAAGGACCTGGGGCTGGCCGCCTGGGACGGCGCGTCGCTGGCCACGGCCGCCAGGAAGCGCCTGCAGCAGGCCGAGGCGGCCGGGCTGGGCGGGCGCGACCTGACCGCCGTCCTGACCGCCCCCCTGACCGCCACTGCCGGGCACGTCTCTGGAGCCCCCGGACGGCGGACCGTCCCGGTCAACCCCGCGACCGTGCCCGCGACCAACGGCTTCTACTCGCACGCCGTGCGGGTCGGCGACATGCTCTACGTCTCCGGGCAGGCGGCCTTCGACGAGCAGGGGAACCTGGTCGGCGAGGGGTCGATGACGGAGCAGGCCGAGCACGTCTTCCAGTGCCTGTCACGCGTCCTGGCCGACCAGGGGGCGACGTTCGAGGACATCGCCTTCATCCGGACCTACCTCACGGACATGGACCTGCGCTTCGAGTACGGACAGGTCCGCAGGAAGTACCTGACGGGCACGCCGCCGGCGAGCACGACCGTGGAGGTGTCGAAGCTGTTCATGCCCGGCCTGCTGCTGGAGGTCGACGTGATCGCCGCCCTCCGCTGACCTCAGGCCAGCGGGCCCGTCACGGACTCGGCGGCGGCCACCACAGCACCGTCGGCCACCAGGCGGACGGCCGCCTCGATCTCCGGAGCCAGGAACCGGTCGGGGCCGGGGCCGGGGATGGTCTCCCTCAGCGCGGCCACCACGGCGGCCGTGGCGGGGGCGGGCCTGAGCGGTGCGCGCAGGTCGAGGGCGCGGGCGGCGGTGAGCACCTCGACGGCCAGCACCCTGGTCAGCCCGTCGACCGACCTGCGCAGCTTGCGGGCGGCCGACCAGCCCATCGAGACGTGGTCCTCCTGCATCGCCGAGCTGGGGATGGAGTCGACGCTCGCGGGGACGGCCAGCCGCTTCATCTCCGAGACGACGGCCGCCTGCGTGTACTGGGCGATCATGTGGCCGGAGTCCACGCCGGGGTCGTCGGCCAGGAAGGCGGGCAGGCCGTGGTTGCGGGCGACGTCCAGGAAGCGGTCGGTGCGGCGCTCGGACATCGAGGCCACGTCGGCGGCGACGATCGCCAGGAAGTCCAGCACGTAGGCGATCGGGGCGCCGTGGAAGTTGCCGTTCGACTCGACCCGGCCGTCGGCGAGGACGGCGGGGTTGTCGACGGCGCTGGCCAGCTCCCAGGTGGCGACGTTCGCGGCGTGCGCGACCGTGTCGCGCGCCGCGCCCGCCACCTGCGGGGCGCAGCGCAGCGAGTAGGCGTCCTGGACGCGGGTGCAGGCGTTGGGGTCGCGGTGGCTGGCCATGATCGGCGACTCGGCGAGGATCCGCACCATGTTCGCCGCGGCCAGGGCCTGGCCGGGCTGCGGGCGCAGCGCCTGGAGCTCGGGGGCGAACACCGCGTCGGTGCCGAGCAGCGCCTCCACGCTCATCGCGGCGCTCACGTCGGCAGTCCTGAGCAGCCTGGTCAGGTCGTCGAGGGCGAGGATGAGCATGCCCAGCATGCCGTCGGTGCCGTTGATGAGCGCGAGCCCCTCCTTGGCGGCCAGCTCGACGGGCTCGATGCCGGCCTGCTTGAGCGCCTCGGCCGCGGAGGTGAGGTTTCCGGCCCTGTCGCGTACGACGCCCTCGCCCATGAGCACCAGCGCGACGTGCGCCAGCGGCGCCAGGTCGCCCGAGCAGCCGAGGCTGCCGAACTCGTGGACGACCGGGGTGATCCCCGCGCTGATCAGCGCGGCGAGCGTCTTGGCGGTGGTCGGCCTGATGCCGGTGTGCCCGGTCGCGAGCGTGTGCAGGCGCAGCAGCATGAGCGCCCGCACGACCTCGGTCTCGATCTCGGGGCCGCTTCCGGCCGCGTGCGAGCGCACCAGCGAGCGCTGGAGCTGCGCGCGCAGCGCCGGGTCGATGTGGCGGGTGGCGAGCGCTCCGAACCCGGTGGACACGCCGTAGGCGGGCACCGGGCTCTCCGCCAGTTCGTCGACCCGCTGGCGCGCGGCCGAGATCGCGGCCATCGCGTCGTCACTGAGCTGGACGGGGGCTCCGTGACGGGCCACTCGGATGACGTCGCCGAAGGTCAACGGCTCCGGACCGACGTTCACGACTCCGTTGTCGCGCATGATGGACTCTCTCGCTTAGGTAACCGGCGTATGCGATGTTAGCTCCTTACCGGAGAACAGTGCCGCCAGCCCCTCCCTGCCCGCCTCCGTCAGGGTCACCGCACGGGGCACGGCCTCTCTCCGGTACCAGCCGCGATCGAACAGCGCGGCGGTGATCGCGGCTCCGAGCGCGCCGCCGAGGTGGGCGCGGCGCTCGGTCCAGTCCAGGCACTCGGGGGCGAAGCGCCGCCTGGCCGCGCGGGCCGCTTCGACGTCCACGCCCAGGCCGCCGAGCAGCCGCTCCCCCGCCTCGGTGACCTCCTGGCCGAGCAGGCAGCCGCCCTGCCTGAGCTGGTCGAGCAGCGCCACCCCGGCCCGTCCCGCCAGGTGGTCATAGCAGGTGCGGGCCTCCTCCAGCCGCCGCGCCTGCCGTGACTGCCGCAGCGACCGGACGGGCGGGCGGGCGCTGATCCTCGCCATCACCTCCAGGACCTCGGCGATCTCGTGCCCGGCGAGCCGGTAGTAACGGTGGCGGCCCTGCCGGACGACGTCCACGAGCCGCCCGTCGAGCAGCCTGGCCAGGTGGGCGCTGGCGGTGGCGGCGCTCACGCCCGCCATCCTCGCCAGCTCCCCGGCGGCCAGCGCCCGCCCGTCGAGCAGCGCGGTCAGCATCGCGGCCCTGGCGGGCTCGGCGATCAGCGCCGCAACGGGGGCGATGTCGGCGTCGTGCGCGAGGTGTTCCACAGCCATACCTCGACGCTAACGCACGGACACTTCGACCCGGGGCGAAGCATCGAGGGGCCAACGGGGGCCATCCGGGGGCCTCGCGTCCGCTGGCGGCCTGTCGAGGAGGCTCGGATGGCGGCGGTGAAAGGTGCGGCGCCGGTCACCGGCGCGTCCAGAGGCCTGGGGACCGTGAACGGCGGCCAAACGCTCGGCGACAGCTGATCGCCCCTCCCGATCGGCTCCGGTTTGGGGACTCGGCCAGGATTCGCTAGAGTTCTCTCGTCGCCGCAGCCGCGGCGGCGATGCGGAAGTGGCTCAGTGGTAGAGCATCACCTTGCCAAGGTGAGGGTCGCGGGTTCGAATCCCGTCTTCCGCTCGGAGCTTCGACTCGGTGGAGTGGCCGAGAGGCGAGGCAGCGGCCTGCAAAGCCGTCTACACGGGTTCAAATCCCGTCTCCACCTCCAAGGACGATTAGCTCAGCGGGAGAGCGCTTCCCTGACACGGAAGAGGTCACTGGTTCAATCCCAGTATCGTCCACCACGCGTTGACGCCCCAGCTCCCGGCTCTTGCCGGGCGTCTGGGGCTTTTTCGTCGCCTGAAGGGGCGAGTGCGGCCGGAGTACATTCCCGGCCGCACCCCGGCCCGAAGCGAACTATCGGATGAAAACGCTGGCTCCAGCTTCGACGAACGCCGCGTCACCCTGCTCGACGGCGGCGATGACGTCTCCCATGCAGTTGATGCCCTCGAAGACGAAGGCGGCCTCGTTCGTTCCGTTCAGGATGCGCACCCCGTCGAGGCTGGGGACATTGATGCAGCCGCTGGGATCTATGAACCTCCGCCCGTTGATGAACAGGACGCCGTCCGCGGCGAAGGCGGAGCCGGGGAGGGTGATGGCGAGCGTCCCGGCCGCCGACAGGGCCGCGAGTGCCATGGTGAGGCGTCGCATGATGGTTCCTCCTAGACGCTGGGCTGCCGTTCACAACCCGATCAGTCACTCAGAGTAATCAGCCGAAAACCTAAAGTCAGCGATGGTGTACGGTGCGCCTGAAACCGCCCCTGGCCGCGCCAATCCGCGCGTTGAGCGGTGAGTAGCATCTCCGGCAGAAGCGGGCCCGAGAAGGGGGGAGCCCGACCGGTCCCGGCGCCCGGAATATCTGGGAGCGACACGACGCTTAGGGCAACTGTCAAAGTTTCAACAGTCAAGGGCGGTGACTAAGTGCAGTTCGGAATCTTCAGCGTCGGCGACGTGACCATGGACCCGACCACCGGCAGGACTCCAACCGAGCACGAGCGGATCAAGGCGATGGTCCGCATCGCACTCAAGGCGGAGGAAGTCGGGCTGGACGTGTTCGCCACCGGCGAGCACCACAACCCGCCGTTCGTCCCCTCGTCGCCGACGACCTTGCTCGGCTACATCGCGGCCAGGACCGAGCGCATCACGCTCTCCACGGCCACCACGCTGATCACGACCAACGACCCGGTCAAGATCGCCGAGGACTTCGCGATGCTCCAGCACCTGGCCGACGGGCGGGTGGACCTCATGCTCGGCAGAGGTAACACCGGCCCGGTCTACCCGTGGTTCGGGCAGGACATCCGCCAGGGCATCCCGCTGGCCATCGAGAACTACGCGCTGCTGAACCGGCTCTGGCGCGAGGACGTCGTCGACTGGGAGGGCCGCTTCCGCTCGCCGCTGCAGGGGTTCACCTCGACGCCGCGCCCGCTCGACGGGGTGCCGCCGTTCGTGTGGCACGGCTCGATCCGCAGCCCGGAGATCGCCGAGCAGGCCGCCTACTACGGCGACGGCTTCTTCGCCAACAACATCTTCTGGCCGAAGGAGCACTTCATCCGGCTGATCAACCTGTATCGGCAGCGTTACGCCCACTACGGCCACGGGACGCCCGAGCAGGCCGTCGTCGGGCTGGGCGGGCAGGTGTTCATGCGCAAGAACTCCCAGGACGCCGTCCGCGAGTTCCGGCCGTACTTCGACAACGCGCCCGTGTACGGGCACGGCCCGTCCCTGGAGGAGTTCACCGAGGAGACGCCGCTCACGGTCGGCAGCCCGCAGCAGGTCATCGACAGGACCCTGCAGTTCCGCGAGTACTTCGGCGACTACCAGCGCCAGCTGTTCCTGATGGACCACGCGGGCCTGCCGCTGAAGACCGTGCTGGAGCAGCTCGACATCCTCGGCGAGGAGGTCGTCCCGGTGCTCCGCGCGGAGTTCGCCAAGAACCGTCCCGCCGAGGTGCCCGACGCGCCGAGCCACGCGTCGCTGCTGGCGGCCCACGCGTCCGAGCCGGCCGCCTGACCACCGGGCGGCCGCCCGGCGCGGACGCCGGCACACCCGGTGTGAACGACTGGGGGCCGCCCCAAGCCCGGCCCCCGACCGGAAGGAGATCCGATGAAACTCGTCGTCGTCACGGCGGGACTTACACAGCCGTCCTCGACCCGCCTGCTCGCCGACCGCCTCGCGGAGGCGACCGGGCGGCGGCTCGACGGCGCCGCGGACGTCCGCGTGATCGAGCTGCGCGAACTCGCCGTGGACATCGCCAACAACTTCGTGACCGGGTTCGCGAACGGCAGGCTGCGCGAGGCGATCGAGGCGGTCACCGAGGCCGACGGGCTCGTCGCGGTCACGCCGGTGTTCACCGCGTCCTACAGCGGCCTGTTCAAGTCGTTCTTCGACGTCCTGGACACCACGGCGCTGGCGGGCAAGCCCGTGCTGATCGCCGCCACCGGCGGCACGGCCAGGCACTCGCTCGCGCTGGAGCACGCGCTGCGCCCGCTCTTCGCCTACCTGCGGGCCGTGGTCGCGCCGACCGCGGTGTACGCGGCGTCGGAGGACTGGGGCGGTGGCGGCGACGCCTTCACCGACGGGTTGTCCGAGCGGATCGCGCGCGCCTCGGAGGAACTGGCCGACCTCATGCTGCGCCGGGCCCCGGCCCGCGAGCAGGCGGACGAGGTCGTCCCGTTCGAGCAGCAGCTGGCGGCCCTCCGCCCATGACAGTCCTCCTGAGAGGCCCGGCTTGGGCCCTCCGCCCGTGACGGCCACCCCAAGGGGCCCGGCCTTCTTGACACGGGGGGCCCAAATTTCACAACATCCGCCCCATCTGTTGACTCCTGTGAGTATGGTTCGTTAGGAATCTTTCCTAACGAATCCCCCTCACAGGAGAGTCACGTGCTGCAGATCGCTCTCGTCCCCCTCCTCGCCCTGAGCCTCAGCGCTCCGGTCGACCTCACCGACCCGCACAAGAAGGACATCGCGATGCAGCTGGTGTCCAGCGCGGAGAACTCCTCCCTCAACTGGAAGGCCCAGTACGGCTACATCGAGGACATCGACGACGGCCGCGGCTACACCGCCGGGATCATCGGCTTCTGCTCGGGCACCGGCGACATGCTGGAGCTCGTCCAGCTCTACACCGACCGCAAGCCCGACAACGTGCTGGCGAAGTACCTGCCCGCGCTGCGCAAGGTCAACGGCAGCGACTCCCACAAGGGCCTCGACCCCGACTTCACCAAGGACTGGAAGACCGCCGCCAAGGACCCCGCCTTCCAGCAGGCGCAGAACGACGAGCGCGACCGCGTCTACTTCAACCCCGCCGTCAGCCAGGCCAAGCAGGACGGGCTGCGCGCGCTCGGCCAGTTCGCCTACTACGACGCGATCGTCATGCACGGCCCCGGCACCGACAAGCTGAGCTTCGGCGGCATCAGGAAGAGCGCCCTGGCCAAGGCCAAGCCCCCGGCGCAGGGCGGCGACGAGACGAAGTATCTGAACGCGTTCCTGGACGCCCGCAAGGCCGCGATGAAGGCCGAGGAGGCGCACGAGGACACCAGCCGCGTCGACACCGAGCAGCGGGTCTTCCTCAAGCAGGGCAACCTCGACCTCGACCCGCCGCTGACCTGGAAGGTGTACGGCGACAGCTACACGATCAAGAAGTAGGCTGCCGCGGGAAGCTCAGGGCAGGCCGGGCCGTGCCGGTGCACGGCCCGGCGAGGTGCCGTCAGGCGGGCAGGTCCAGGGTGAGGCCGGCGGGCAGGCCCGTCAGTTCGGCCGTGCCTGAGCGGTCGACGGAGACGGTCACGTCCGCGCCCGCCACCCTGAACCCCCGGACGGTCACCGCTCCCAGTGGCGCGCCCGCCAGCGGGCGCAGCGCGACCGTGCCGTTCGGGACGTCGGGGTAGAGCCCCACCGCCACCTGAAGGAGCGTCACGGCGGCGGCGGCCGACCAGGCCTGCGGCCGGCACGCCGCCGGGTACGGCACCGCCTTGCCGACCGTCTCCCTGCTGTCGCCCCCGTGCAGTTCAGGCAGCCGGTAGTCGAACGCCTCCCCCGCCGCCAGCAGCCCGTGCGCCAGATCGCCGGCCGGGCCGCCGTGCCCGGCTCCTGCCAGGCCCGCCATGACGATGGCCGTGTCGTGGGACCAGACGGACCCGCAGTGGTACGACAGCGGGCTGAAGGCGCGGTCGTCCGTGGACATGGTCCGCAGCCCGAAGGCCCCGGACATGGCGGGCCCGCCGAGCAGCTCGGCCACCCTGGCCTCCTCCGCCGCGGACAGCAGGCCGGTGCCGAGGAGGTGCCCGATGTTGCTGGTCAGCGAGTCGACGGGACGCTTGTCGCCGTCGAGCGCGAGCGCCGGGTAGCCGCCGTCGACCCAGAAGCGGTCGCGGAAGCGGGTGGCCATGCCCGCGGCGTACTCCAGCCACCGCCCGGCCCCGTCGCGTCCGAACGCCTCCAGCAGCGCGGCGCCCTGCCGGGCGGCGGCGTAGGCGTACCCCTGGACCTCGGCCAGCGCGATCGGCGGCTCCGCCTGCCGCCCGTCGCGGAAGCGGACGGCGTCGCCGGAGTCCTTCCACCCCTGGTTGGCCAGCCCGCGGCCGGAGGTGTCGATGTACTCCAGGAAGCCGTCGCCGTCGGGGTCGGCATGCTCGCCCAGCCAGCCGAGCGCCGCTTCCAGCGCCGGAAGCAGCGGCTCGATCTCGGACTCCGGCAGCCCCCAACGCCAGGCGTCGTGCAGCAGGCTGATCCAGAGCGGGGTGGCGTCGATCGTCCCGTAGTAGGCGGCGGGCAGGTTCATCCCGTCGCTGGCGAAGTCGTGCCGCCGCAGCTCGTGCATGATCTTCCCGGGCGCCTCTCCCGAGTCGGGGTCGAACCCCTTGCCCTGCCGTTTGGCCAGCACCCGGAGGGTGCTCGCGGCCAGTTCGGTGCCGAGGGGCAGGGTCATCCGGGCGGCCCAGAGGCTGTCGCGTCCGAACAGGGTCAGGAACCAGGGCACCCCGGCCCCGAGGAACGTCTCCTCCGGGTCGCCGGTCTCGGTCAGGCGGAGGGAGCGCAGGTCCTCCAGGGAGCGTTCGGCGAGCCGCACCAGCCGCGCGTCGTCGGCCTCGACCTGCGGCACGCTCCACTCCAGCGGGCGTGCGGGCGCGGCGACCGCGGCGGCGGGGTCGTCCACGACGGCCAGCCATCGCAGCGTGACGCGCTCTCCAGGGGCCAGCGCGACCTCCCAGGTGAGCCGTCCGCCGTCGTCGGTGAGGTCCGCCACGGCGTCCGTGCCCGTCGCGCCTGTGCCCGTCGCATCTGTGCCCGTCACGAGCACGCTGATCGGGCCCGAGCTCCACGCCAGCGCGCCGTCTCCAGCCTTGGACGCCTCGGCGGGCGGGGCGGTGCGCCCGGACTTCACCACCTCGATCGGGGCGAAGTCGCAGCTCACGTCCAGCGTCACGGTGGCCGTGACCGGGACGGTGGCCGTGGAGGCGATCTCCACGCTCTCCGACAGGCGCCCGGGGGTGACCTCGCGGACGCGGTCGACCCGCACCGTGGGGTCGGCGATCCGGTCGCCGAGCCAGCGGGCCAGTGACACGAAGCGGGTGTGCCCGGCGGTCCGCGTGGCGTGGCTGACCGCCTCCGGCTCTCTGCCGTCGATCGTGAGCCTGGCCTGTGACAGCGCACGCGAGTCCGCGTGGAACAGGCCCTGCACGCCGGCGGGCCTGATCTGGCCGTCCGTGCCGCTGAGCGCGGTCGTCGGTGCCAGCACGGTGCTGACCAGGTCGTGCAGCAGCGGTTGCAGGCGATGCGTGTCGTGGTCGAGCACGAGCGGCCCCCGAATCTTGACAGGCGGAACTTGCACGGTGAATAGTGCCTAACGCTCCGTTTACTTGAACGATCCAATCCTGCCATACTGCGATTTGAACGATCAAACCGATTTAAGAGGATTTGTGGCCGAAAAGGTGACGATCGCCGATGTCGCGCGGCACGCCAGCGTGTCCCGGCAGACGGTCTCGAACGTGCTGAACACCCCTGAGATGGTGCGCGAGGAGACGCGCGATCGGGTGCTGCGCGCGGTCGAGGAGCTGGGGTACCGGGTGAACCAGGCCGCGCGCCGGATGCGCACCGGCAGGTCGCGGCTGCTCGCCGTACGGATCGAGTCCACCCAGGACGGTATGAACGTCTTCGACCGGTTCCTGCATGGGCTGACCGAGTCGGCTGCCAGGGCCGGGTACCGGGTCATCCTCTACACCGCCGACGACGACCGGTCCGAGATCGGCACCTTCGACGACCTGCTGGGGGCGTACGAGCCGGACGCGTTCGTGCTGACCAGCACCCACTTCGGCGACGTGCGCACGTCCTGGCTGGCCGAGCACGGGCTGGCGTTCGTGACCTTCGGCCGCCCGTGGGGCACCCCGGACGGCGGCGCGCACCCCTGGGTGGACGTGGACGGCGCGGCGGGCACCGCCGCCGCCACCCGCCACCTGCTCGACGCCGGCCACCGCCGGATCGGCTTCATCGGCTGGCCCGAGGGCTCCGGCGTCGGCGAGGACCGCCGGGGCGGCTGGGCCAGGACCCTGGTAGCGCGGGGCGACCGTCCGGAGCCGCTGGAGCGGCGGACCGACGGGTCGGCCTCCGGCGGGGAGGCCGCCGCGCGGGAACTGATCGCGGCCGGCGCGACCGCGCTCGTCTGCGTCAGCGACTCCGTGGCGCTCGGCGCCCTGCAGGCCGGGGACGTGCCGGTGATCGGCTTCGACGACACGCCCGTGGCGGGCGCCGTCGGGCTGACCAGCCTGAGCCAGCCGCTGGCGGAGGCCGCGGCCCGGTGCGTCGGCGTGCTGACGGCGCTTCTCGACTCCGGGCTGCCCAACTCCGGGCTTCCCGGCTCCGGCGCCTCGCGGACGCCGGAGCACGTGCTGCTCGAACCCTCTCTCGTCATCCGGCGCTCAGCGTGAGTCGGGCATGAGTCCGGCCCCGCGTCCAGCTTGAGTCCACACTGAAAGGAACACCCCGATGAAACACCTCCCCCTCGCGGCACTGAGCGTCCTGGCCCTCGCCGCCACCGCGTGCGGCAGCGGCTTCGAGGACAAGCCCTCGGCCGCCCCCCAGAGCAGCGGGCCCGTCTCGCTGCGGGTCCTCATCGCCTCCTCCGGCGACTCCGAGACCGCGGCTGTGAAGCAGGCCGCCGAGGCGTGGGCGAAGTCGAGCGGCAACCAGGCCGAGGTGACCCCGGCCCAGGACATCCACCAGCAGCTCGGCCAGGCGTTCGCGGGTGGCACCCCGCCCGACGTCTTCTACGTGGACGCGGCCCGCTTCGCCGACTACGCGAGCGTCGGAGCCCTGGAGCCGTACGCGGACAAGATCTCCAACCCGGACGACTTCTACCCCAGCCTGCGCACCACGTTCACCCGCGACGGCAAGTTCTACTGCGCTCCCAAGGACTTCTCCACGCTGGCGCTGATCGTCAACGACGACCTGTGGAAGAAGGCGGGCGCCGAGATCCCGACGACCTGGGAGCAGCTCACGTCCGCGGCCGAGAAGCTGAAGGCGAAGGGGATCACGCCGCTCGCCCTCGGCGACACCCGCGACAGGATGGGCGCGTTCATGGTCCAGGCCGGCGGCTGGATCACCAGCCCGGACGGCACGAAGGCCACCGCCGACAGCCCGGAGAACCTCCAGGCCCTGGAGTACGTGCAGAAGCTGGTCAAGGAGAAGCTGGCGCAGTCCCCGAAGCAGCTGGGCGCCGACTGGTCGGGCGCGGCGTTCGGCGAGGGCAAGGCCGCGATGACGATCGAGGGCAACTGGATCAAGGGCGCGCTCAAGGCCGACCACCCGGACCTCAAGTACTCGGTGCACGAGCTGCCCGCCGGGGCCAAGAAGGGCACGCTGTCGTTCACGAACTGCTGGGGCATCGCGGCCAAGAGCGCCAACAAGGCGGCGGCGATCAGCTTCGTCGAGGCGATGACCAAGGCTGACCAGCAGCTGACCTTCGCCAAGGCGTTCGGCGTGATGCCGTCGCGCCAGTCGGCCAAGGACGGCTACGTCAAGGAGTTCCCCGGCGACACGGCGTTCGTCAACGGCGCCGACTACGCGCAGGGGCCGGTCAACGCCGCCAAGATGGACAGCGTCCTGTCCGACTTCGACGCGCAGCTCCAGCAGCTCGCCTCGAAGGACCCGAAGACGATCCTGGCCAGGCTGCAGAAGAACACGCAGTCGGCCCTGGGCGAATAATGCGTTCGATGACGCGCCCGCGCCGGCGGGGCGGCGGCCCCGCCGCGACGCCGCGACGCGGTGGGGAGGGCCTGACGGGCTGGCTGTTCGTGGCGCCCGTGGTGGTGATCCTCGGCGTGTTCATGCTGCTGCCGATCCTGATGGCGATGTGGGTCAGCCTGACGTCGTGGAACGGGCAGGGCAGCCCGTTCAAGAGCGGCGTGCCGTTCGCCGGGCTCGACAACTACAGCCGCCTGTTCACCCGCGACGACCTGGCGCGGGAGAACTTCATGATCAGCATCAGGAACAACTTCTACTACGTGGCGCTGGTCGTCCCGTTGCAGACGGTGCTCGCGCTGGGGCTGGCGCTGGTGGTGAACAGCCGGCTGCTGAAGGGCAAGTCGTTGTTCAGGACCGCGTTCTACTTCCCGTCGGTCACCAGCTCGGTGGCGATCAGCGTGGTGTTCCTGTTCATCTTCAGCAACTCGGGCGCGGTGAACCAGCTGCTCGCGATGTTCGGCATCCAGGGGCCGCAGTGGTTCTCGGACCCGCGCGGGATCATCCACGTGCTGCTCGGGATCGACGACCCGCCGGCGGCGCTGGCCGGTGACGGGCCTTTCGGGCTGTCGTGGTGGGAGTGGCTGTCGGGGCCGAGCGTGGCGATGTGCGCGATCATCGCGCTGGTCGTCTGGACCACCTCCGGCACGTTCATGCTGATGTTCCTCGCGGCGCTGCAGGACATTCCGGTGGCGCTGGAGGAGGCCGCGACGCTGGACGGGGCGCGGCGGTGGCAGCGCTTCAGGTACGTGACGCTGCCGATGCTCAAGCCGACGATGTTCCTCGTGCTGACGCTGGGCCTGATCGGGTCGTGGCAGGTGTTCGACCAGGTCTACGTGATGAGCCAGGGCAATCCCGCCAAGACCACGCTCACTCCGGCGTTCCTGTCCTACCGGACGGCGTTCCGCGACTTCGACTACGGCGCGGGGACGGCGATCTCGTTCGTCCTGTTCCTCATCATCGTGCTGCTGACGCTCTTCCAGCGCTGGGTCATGCGGGAAAGGAGGGGCTGACGTGCGCAGACTCGCCAGCGCGTTCACCGGGTACGCGATTCTGATCTTCTTCGCCCTGGTGTTCGTCTACCCGTTCGTCATCCAGGTCGCGAACGCGTTCAAGACCGATCCTGACGCCGCAGCCAACCCGCTCTCCCCCATCCCGCATCCGGCGACGCTGGCGGGGTTCGAGCGGGTCTTCCTCGAGACGGGGTTGCCGATCTGGTTGGGCAACTCGCTGCTGATGACGGTCGTGGTGACGCTCGGGCGGGTGTTCCTGGACTCCATGGCCGGGTACGCCCTGGCCAGGCTCCGCTTCCGCGGGCGCAGGACGCTGTTCGCCGCGGTCGTCGCGGTGCTGGCGGTGCCGGGTGTGGTGCTGTTCATTCCGAAGTTCCTGGTGCTGAACCAGCTCGGCATGTACGACAGCTACCTGGCGCTGATGCTGCCGCTGATCGCGGACGCGGCCGGGGTGTTCATCATGAAGCAGTTCTTCGAGTCGATCCCGGTCTCGGTGGAGGAGGCGGCTCGGATCGACGGCGCGGGCCCGTTCCGCACGTTCTGGTCGGTGGTGCTGCCGATGGCCAGGCCGGCGCTGATCACGCTGACGATCCTGTCGTTCCAGGGGTCGTGGAACGAGTTCCCGCACACGCTGGTGGCGGTGCAGGATCCGAGCCTGTTCACCCTTCCCCGCGGGCTGGCGGACCTGGTCAGCGGGTCGCTGGGCGGAGGCACCCAGTACCCGCTGAAGCTCGGCGCGGCTCTGCTCGCGACCGTCCCGGTCGCGGTCATCTTCGTCATCTTCCAGCGCTTCTTCATCCGCGGCGCCACCGAGGGCGGCGAGAAGGGCTGATCGCCGCCGATCACACCTCGACCACCTCCACGTCCATGAGGTCGGCCACCGCGCGCAGCTCGGCGGCGCGGTGGCCGGTGCCCAGGGCCCAGTGGTGGGAGATGCCGGTGGCGCTCCAGGCGTCGGTCCACTCGCCGGGGTCGCGCCCGAAGTCCACCCGGGACGTGGTGTTGCCGATCTTGAGGTGCGGCCCCGGCACGGTCACGCCCTCCGAGACGACGAAGCCGAAGCGGCCGTCGCGCCGCTGGAGCAGCCCGAACGCCGTGACGGGGCCGTGCGTGACGTCGAACTCGACCGACACACCCCAGCCGCGCTTGCCGTGGAAGACGCCGAGGCCGCGCAGCAGCGGCCTGCGCGAGCTGATGGCCAGGTGGGCGGGGCCGTCGTGGCCCATCTCGACGTGGCCGCGCAGGAAGTCCAGCGCCTGGAGTTCGGTGAAGGAGCCGCCGCCGCCGAGCCTGTCCATGATCATCATGGCCAGCGAGGTGCGCAGCTCGTACTCGCCCGCTGCCGGGACGCCCCGCGCGGTGAGCAGCGACGAGCCGAGGATCATGCCCGCGCCCAGCCGCTCGTGGATCTCGCCGTCGAGGCCCCGGTGATAGTAGGCGAGGCTGTCGAGCCGGAAGTCGGCCACCAGCCGGTCCAGCCCGGCCGAGACCCGCGCGGCCCAGGCGAGGTCCTCGGCGACGACGGTGTCAGCCAGGTCGAACACCTCGCGCGCCAGCTCCGTCCGCTCCTTGACCTCGGTGTCGGTGACGTCCTCCACCCGGACGCGCAGGTCGTCGAACTCCAGCACCTCGACGTGCCCGCCGAAGTTGACCGGCACCAGCGTCAGGTCGGTGGAGACGTCGAGCATGCCCGGGTAGAGGTGTCCCATCAGGCCGTGCCGCCCTCTGCGCAGCGCGGCCCGCACGCCCGCCGCCTTCACCCACCTCTCGATCCGGGTCCAGGCGCGCTCGTCCTCCAGGTAGCCGGACACGGACCTGAACGGGATCCCGGCCCTGGTGAAGGTGTTGGCCATCTCCGGCAGCGGACAGGCGCCGCAGTAGGCGAGCCACTGGCCGGTGTCGAACGTGTCGTGGTCCATCGACTCCGACGGCTGCAGGTTGATCAGCAGCACCGGGGCGCCGGTGCGCTGGGCGACCGGGAGCAGCATGGTCGCGGTCATGTAGGTGGTGAGAAAGCCGACGATCAGGTCGCATCCGGCCTCGCGCAGCCGCTCCGCCGCCGCCGCGCCCTCCTGCGCGTCGGAGACGAAGCCCGCGTCCACCACTTCGCAGCCGAGGGCGCGCATCCGTTCGCTCACGCGCGCTGAGGAGCGCTGGAGCTGCGGCAGCAGGTCGGGGAACTGCGGCCAGTACGCGCCCAGCCCGCCCGCGACGAGCCCGACCCTGGTGCGTGGCGTGGTGATCCGTTCGAGCGTCATCGAAACTCCTTGAACATCGGATCCCCGCCGTCAAGGCGGGGCAACACGGGGCAACACTGGGCAACACGGTGCGTCCCGGTCCCGGGGGCGGCGCCGCCCGGGTCCGGGAATCACCTACGGGGGCCGCCGCCCCCGGTCATCGGAGTCGGCCGGGGGACGCCGCCGGCCCTGGGTGGCGGGTCAGCGCAGGAAGGCGGCGGCCACCCCGGCGTCCACCGGGACGTGCAGGCCGGTGGTCAGCGACAGGTCGCCGCCCGTCAGCGCGAACACCGCGGCGGCCACGTGCTCCGGCAGCACCTCCCGCTTGAGCAGGGTGCGCTGCGCATAGAAGGCGCCGAGCTGCTCCTCCTCCACTCCGTACACGGCCGCGCGGTTGGCGCCCCAGCCGGAGGCGAAGATCCCCGAGCCGCGGACCACGCCGTCGGGGTTGACGCCGTTCACGCGGATGCCGTACTCGCCCAGTTCGGCCGCGAGCAGCCGCACCTGGTGCGCCTGGTCGGCCTTGGCCGCGCCGTAGGCGACGTTGTTCGGCCCGGCGAACACCGCGTTCTTCGAGGAGATGTACACGATGTCACCCCCCATCGCCTGACTTATCAGGACTCGGGCGGCTTCGCGGGAGACGAGGAACGAGCCCCTGGCCATCACGTCGTGCTGGAGGTTCCAGTCGTCCAGCGTGGTCTCCAGGAGCGTGCGCGACAGCGACAGCCCGGCGTTGTTCACCACCAGGTCGACGCCGCCGAACGCGAGCACCGCCTGCCGCACCGCCTCGGCCACCTGCTCCTCGGACGTCACGTCCACCTGCACCGCCACGGCCACGTCGGACGTCCGGTGCGCGGCCGAGGCGAGCTCGGCGGCGACCTTCTCGGCGACCTTCTCGGCGGAGGCGAGATCGCGGTCGGCGAGCACCACGCAGGCGCCCTCGGCGGCCAGCCGCCTGGCGGTCGCCGCGCCGATGCCCGAGCCGGCCCCCGTCACCAGGGCCACGCGCCCGGCGAGCGGCCTGGGGGCGGGCATGCGGCGCAGCTTGGCCTCCTCCAGCTCCCAGTACTCGATGCGGAACTTCTCCGCCTCGTCGATCGGCTGGTAGCTGGACAGGGCCTCGGCCCCGCGCATCACGTTGATCGCGTTGACGTAGAACTCGCCGGCGACCCTGGCGGTCTGCTTGTCCTTGCCGAAGCTGAACATGCCGACCCCGGGCACCAGCACGACGGCCGGGTCCGCGCCGCGCATCGCGGGTGAGCCGTCGGTGGCGTGGCGCCGGTAGTAGGCGGCGTAGTCCTCGCGGTAGCGGGCGTGCAGCTCGCGCAGCCGCACCAGGACGTCGTCGAGCGGCGCGTCCGGCGGCAGGTCGACGACGAGCGGCGCGACCTTGGTGCGCAGGAAGTGGTCGGGGCAGGAGGTGCCGAGCGCGGCCAGGCGGGGGTGCTCGGCGCGGGCCAGGAAGTCGAGCACCTCGGGCGTGTCGGTGTAGTGGCCGACCTGGCGGGCGTCCGTGCTCGCCAGCCCCCTGATCACGGGGAACAGCGCGGCGGCGCGCAGGCGGCGCTCGCCCGCGGGCAGCGGCTCGTGGACCACCGGGCCGAACGGCTCGGGACGGCCGTGCTCGGCGATGTGCCGCTCCGCCGTCCGGATGATCTCCAGGGAGTTGGCCTCGCACTCCGCGCTGGTCGCGCCCCAGGCGGTGATGCCGTGGCCGCCCAGGACGCAGCCGATGGCCTGCGGGTTGTCCGCCTTGATCGCGGCGATGTCCAGGCCCAGCTGGAAGCCGGGACGCCGCCACGGCACCCAGACGACCCGATCGCCGAAGATCTGCTCGGTGAGCGCGGGCCCGTCGGCGGCCGTGGCCAGCGCGATGCCCGAGTCGGGGTGCAGATGGTCCACGTGGGGGGCGTCGACCAGGGCGTGCATGGCGGTGTCGATGGACGGCGCGGCGCCGCCCTTGCCGTGCAGGCAGTAGTCGAACGCGGCGACCATCTCGTCCTCGCGCTCCACGCCGGGGTAGACCTCGGTCAGCGCCCTGACCCGGTCGAGCCGCAGCACGGCCAGGCCGGCGGCGGTGAGCGTGCCGAGGTCGCCGCCCGAGCCCTTCACCCACATCAGCTCGACGTCCCCGCCCGTCACCGGATCGGGCGCGCTCGCCTTGGCGGAGGCGTTGCCGCCCGCGTAGTTGGTGTTGCGCGGGTCCGCGCCGAGGGCGTGCGCCCGTCCGAGCAGGTCTCTCACGGCGTCGTTGTCGTGCATCAGGCCCCCCAGCCTGCCTGGGCGCCGCCCACGCGGTCGGCGACGATCTTCTCGGAGTATCCGGACCGGGCGTAGGCGGCCATCGGGTCGGGCGCGAGGCCCATCTCCTGCCGCAGCTCCGCGAGCAGCGGCCGGACGTCGGTGTTGTAGGCGTCCATGAGGACGGCGTTCGCGCCGAGCACGTCGCCCGCCCGCTGGGCGGCGGCGAGCGCGTCGCGGTCCACGAGCAGCGCCTTGGCAGTGGCCTCCTGGACGTTCATCACCGAGCGGATCTGGCCGGGGATCTTGGGCTCGATGTTGTGGCACTGGTCGAGCATGAACGCGGTCTCGTCGGTGAACCCGCCGCCGCCGATGACCTCGAACATGATCCGGAAGAGCTGGAACGGGTCGGCGGCGCCCACCATGAGGTCGTCGTCGGCGTAGAAGCGCGAGTTGAAGTCGAACCCGCCGAGCTTGCCCTCCCGCAGCAGGAACGCCACGATGAACTCGATGTTGGTGCCGGGCGCGTGGTGGCCGGTGTCGACGACGACCTGCGCCTTGGGGCCCAGCTTCAGGCAGTGGGCGTAGGCGCTTCCCCAGTCGGGCAGGTCGGTCATGTAGAAGGCGGGCTCGAACAGCTTGTACTCCAGCAGGAACCGCTGGCCGTCGCCGAGCCGCTCGTACACGCTCGCCAGGGCTTCGGCGAGGCGGTCCTGGCGGGCGCGCAGGTCATCCTGGCCGGGGTAGTTGGTGCCGTCGGAGAACCACAGTTTGAGGGTGTCGGACCCGGTCTGGTCCATGATGTCCACGCACTCCAGCAGGTGGCCGAGCGCCTTGCGGCGGACGGCCGGGTCCGGATGCGTGACGCTGCCGAGCTTGTAGTCGTCGTCCTGGAACACGTTGCTGTTGATCGCCCCGATGCCCACGCCGAGCTCGGCCGCGTGCCTGGCCAGGTCCGCGTAGGAGTCGACCCGGTCCCACGGGATGTGCAGCGCGACGGTCGGCGCGACGCCGGTGTACCGGTGCACCTGGGCGGCGTCGGCCAGCTTCTCGTAGGGGTCGCGGGGCACGCCCTGCTGGGCGAACACCTTGAACCTCGTGCCGGAGTTCCCGTACGCCCAGGACGGCGTCTCGATGCGCTGCCGGCGCAACAAATCCTTGATCATTTATCCCCGATTCCATCCAGATGGAAGACTTCGGCCAGCCTGACCAGCCCCTCGTCGGGCCGTCCCCGCTCGAAGAACTCCGCCATCTCCGCCTGCCAGCGCCTGTTCACGTCGGTGGCGGCCATGGCCGCCTGCGCCGCCTCGAAGTCGTCGGCCTCCAGGTAGCCGACGAGCAGCCCGTCGGCGGCGAGGAAGAGCGAGTAGTCGCGCCACCCTGCCTTCTGGAGGGCGTCGAGCATCTCGGGCCAGACGTGCCGGTGGCGCTCCCGGTACTCCTCCATCCGTTCGGGCCGTACTTTCAGTACGAAACACACCCGTTCCACAGGAACCTCTCTGCTCAGAAGTCGAACTGGTCGATGTTGGCGGCGTCGAAGGTGAACGGGGGGCCGAGGATGATCTCGCCGTTCTCGCCGATCGTGCGCTCCCCGAGCTTGCCCGCCTTGAACGTCTCGCCCTCGGCGCCCGTGATCTGCCCCGAGACCAGTGCCGCCGCCGCGTAGGAGGCCAGATAGCCGAGGTCCTTCGGGTTCCACAGGGCGAACTTCTCGACGGTGCCGTCCTTGACGAACTGCCGCATCTGGTTGGGCGTGCCCAGGCCGGTGAGCACGACCTTGCCCTTGTACTTGGAGCCGGAGATGTAGCGCGCCGCCGCCGACACGCCGACCGTGGTCGGGGAGATGATGCCCTTCAGGTCGGGATAGGCCTGCAGCAGGCCCTGCGTCTGGGTGAAGGACTTCTGGTCGTCGTCGTCCCCGTAGGCCACCTTGACCAGCTTCATGTCCTTGTACTCGGGTTTGGTCAGCTCGTCCTTCATGAAGGTGATCCAGGTGTTCTGGTTGGTGGCGTTCGCGGTGGCCGACAGGATGGCGATCTCGCCCTCGCCGCCGATCAGCTGCGACAGCAGCTTGACCTGGCTGCGCCCGACCTCTTCCGAGCTGGCCTGGTTGATGAACAGGTCGCGGCACTGCGGGGAGGCGTCGGAGTCGTAGGCGACGATCTTGATGCCCTTGGCGCGGGCCTGCTGGAGCGGCCCGCAGACGGCGTTGGCGTCGTTGGCGGCGATGAGGATGGCGTCGTGGCCCTGCTGGGTCAACGTGTTGATGTAGGAGATCTGCGAGGACGCCGAAGCGTCGGACGGCCCGACCTCCTTGGCCGCCCCCTGGTACTCCTTGGCCGCCTCGATGCCCGCGTTGTCGACGATCGTCTCGTAGGGGTTGTTGATCTGCTTGGGGAGGAATGCCAGCTTGATCCCCTGCTTCATGGGGGCGTTCGGATCGGCCTTGGCCGCCGAGGACGAGGCGGTGCTCAAGGGGGCCGGCGCGGGGGCCGAGGTGACGGACGACTTGGTGGTGCCCCCGCAGGCCGCCAGGCTCAGGGCGAGCAGCGCGGCGGCGCCGGTAGAGGCGAGGCTGGAGGCGAGGGTGGAACGCAGCGGGATCATGAGGTTCCTTTCAAGGCCGGCCTGACCAGGGAGACGAGGCGGGGGGTGAGCACCGACACGATGAGGAGCAGCCCGGTGACGATCGACTGGATCTCGGTCGAGACGTCGCCGAGCATCAGCAGGTTCCGCAGCAGCCCGATGAGCAGCACTCCGGCGATGACGCCGCCGAGGGTGCCCTTGCCACCGTCGAAGTCGACGCCGCCGAGCAGCACGGCGGCGATCACGGCCAGTTCGATGCCCACGCCGTTGTCGGCGCGGGCGGAGCCGTACCTGAGCGTGAAGACGATCCCGGCGAAGGCGGCGACCGTCCCGGAGACCACGAACAGCAGGAGCTTGACGCGCTTGACGCGGATCCCGGCGAAGAAGGCGGCCTGCTGCTGCGCGCCGATGGCGTACAGCGCGCGGCCGAAGCCGGTGGCGTGCAGCACCACCCCGACGATCGCGGCCAGCAGGGCGAACAGCGCGATCGGGTACGGGATCGGCGTGCCCGGCACGTCGTCCACTGCGAGAGAGACGTACGACGGCGGGAACTGGGCCACGGCCCGGTCGCCGAGGACGACGTAGGCCAGGCCGCGGTAGAGGGCGAGGGTGCCGATCGTGACGGCCAGCGACGGCAGGCCGAGCCGGGTCACCAGCAGCCCGTTCACCAGCCCGCACCCGGCTCCGACGACCACGACGAGCGGGATGATCGTCTCGATCGGCAGACCGCCGTCCCACAGCGCGCCGACCAGCGCGCTCGACAGCCCCAGTACGGACGCGACCGACAGGTCCACCTCGGCGGCGACCACCAGCATCGTCATGGCCAGCGCGATCAGCGCGATCTCGCCCAGGTCGCCGAGCGCGAACGACAGGTTCCCCGCCGTGGCGAAGCTGGGCGAGGCGAGCGAGCCGACGGCGACGACGGCGACCAGCAGCGCGCCCACCAGCACGTCCCAGCGCAGCACCCTAGCCATGGCGGCTCCTGTTCCTGAGCAGCCGGGCGACCCTGAGGGCGAGCACCCGGTCGACGCTGATCGCGAGCAGCAGCAGCGCCCCGGTGACGGCCTGCTGCCAGAACGGGTTGACCCGCAGCACCACGAGCGCGCTGCCGATGGTGGTCAGCAGCAGTGCGCCGAGCGCCGCCCCGTACACGCTGCCGACGCCGCCGGTGATCGCGACGCCGCCGACCACCACGGCGCTGACCACGAGCAGCTCCCAGCCGTGCGCGGAGTCGGCGACGACCGTGCCGAACCTGGCCAGCCAGAGCACCCCGGCCAGCCCGGCGAGGCAGCCGCTGACCAGGTAGCCGGCCAGGACCCTGCGCCGCACGGGGACGCCCGCCAGTCGGGCGGCCTCCGGGCTGGAGCCGATCGCGTAGAACTCCCGCCCGCTCGGGTAGGAGCGCAGGTAGTAGCCGATCACCAGCATGATCACGAGTGTGACCAGCGGCAGGTACGGCAGGCCGAGCACGCTGCCGTTGCCGAGCGCGAGCAGCGCCGGGGGCAGGTCCACCGCGTTGATCTGGCGGCCGTGGGCGATGTAGTGGTCGACGCCCTGGATCACGTAGAGCGTGCCGAGCGTGACCACCAGGGCCGGCACCCGGCAGAAGCTGACCAGCAGCCCGTTGAGCAGGCCGCAGGCGGCGCCGATCGCCACCCCGAGCAGCACGCCGGTCACGACGCCGCCGCCTCTCGCCAGCAGGTCGCCCGTCACGAACGCGACCAGCCCGACCACGGAGCCGACGGACAGGTCCAGGTTGCGGGTGATCACCACCATCGACTGGCCGACGGCCAGCAGCGCGAGGATGGCGGTGTTGAGCAGGATGTCCTCGATGCCCTGGCCTGACAGGAAGTTGCCGTTGACTCCCGCGGTCACGGCGACCAGCACGGCCAGCGCGACCACCAGGCTCAGCTCGCGGGCCCGGAACACGAGGTCGACCAGGCCGCGAGCACTTCGCCGCGCGGCAGGGCCTGCCTTCTGTCCGGGGCCTGACCCGGCGCGGGCCGTGGGGGCGCTCACGCGGCCCGTCCCGTGGCGGCGGTCATCACGCTCTCCTCGGTCGCGTCCGCGCGGGGGATCTCCGCCGTCAACCGTCCCTCGTGCATGACCAGCACCCGGTCGGCCATGCCGAGCACCTCGGGCAGGTCGGACGAGATCATCAGGACGGCGATCCCCTGCCCGGCCAGCTCCGACAGCAGCCGGTGCACCTCGGCCTTGGTGCCGACGTCGATGCCGCGCGTCGGCTCGTCCACGATCAGCACGGACGGCGCCGTGGCCAGCCACTTGGCCAGCACGACCTTCTGCTGGTTGCCGCCCGACAGCACCCCGACCCCGTCGCTGAGCCTGGCGAACTTGAGCCGCAGCCGCACGGCCCAGTCCCTGGCCCGGTCGCGCTCGGCGGCCCGCGAGATCGTCGGCCCCCTGCGCAGGGCGCGCAGCCCGGTCAGGCCGATGTTGCGCTCGATCGACAGCTCCATGACCAGCCCCTGCTGGCGGCGGTCCTCCGGGACGAGGGCCAGGCCGGCGCCCATCGCGGCCGTGGGGCTGCCCGGAGGCAGTCGCACGCCGTCCACGTGGACGGAGCCGGCGTCCCAGCGGTCGATGCCGAAGATCGCCCTGACGACCTCGCTGCGCCCGGCCCCGACCAGCCCGGCCAGCGCGACGATCTCGCCGCGCCGCACCTGGAAGGAGACGTCGGTGAAGACGCCCTCGCGGGTCAGCCGCTCCACCTGAAGGGCGACCTCGCCGGGGGTGGTGTCCTGCTTGGGGTAGAGGGCGCCGAGGTCGCGGCCCACCATGCGGCGGACCAGGTCGTCGTGCGTCAGCCCCGCGACCGGCTCGCTGGCGATCCACGCGCCGTCGCGCAGGGTGGTGACCCGCTGGCACAGGGCGAAGATCTCGTCCAGCCGGTGCGAGATGAACAGGATCGCGCACCCGTGCTCGCGCAGCGCCTCGACCACCGAGAACAGCCGGGCGACCTCGTTGCCTGACAGGGCGGCCGTCGGCTCGTCCATGACCAGGACGCGGGCGTCGCGGGAGAGGGCCTTGGCGATCTCGACGAGCTGCTGGTCGGCGATCGACAGGCCGCGCGCCGGCTGGTCCGGGTCGAGCGCGACGCCGAGTCGTCCGAACAGCTCGCGGGTCTGGGCGCGCATGGCCGCGCGGTCGATGCGGCCCAGGCTCGCGCGGGGCTGGCGGCCCATGAAGATGTTCTCGGCGACCGGCAGGTCAGGGAAGAGCGTCGGCTCCTGGTAGATGACGGCGACGCCGGCCTGCTGGGCGTCGGCGGGCCCGGCGAAGACGACCGGGCCGCCGTCGAGCAGGACCTGCCCGCTGTCGGGCCGGTGCACCCCCGCGAGGGTCTTGACGAGGGTGGACTTGCCCGCGCCGTTCTCCCCCGCCAGGGCGTGCGCCTCGCCGGCGAACAGCTCCAGCGACACCTGGCGCAGGGCCCGCACGGCCCCGAACGACTTGCTGACGTTCGCGAGCGCGAGTGTGGGGGGAGCACCCATGCCGCCTCCCGGCAACAAACGTTTTAACAACAGTTCCCCGGAATGTAGGCCCTTCACCAGCGGTCGTCAATGGGCCAACCGCCCTTATGGCGCATTCGTGATTGTTACGTTTTAATCGGTTCGTGCGATTCACCGCCGTGGACCTGGGCGCCTCAAGTGGGCGCGTGATGACTGCCGAGTTCTCCGCCGGACGGGTGGCGCTGTCGCAGGCGCACCGCTTCCCCAACCGGCCCGTCCGCGTGGCGGGCACGCTGCACTGGGACGTCCTGGCGCTCTACCGGGACGTGCTGGACGGCCTGCGCGCGGCGGGCCCCGCCGAGTCCGTCGGCATCGACTCGTGGGGCGTGGACTACGGCCTGCTCGACGCCCGCGGCGCGCTGGTCGGCAACCCGGTGCACTACCGCGACGCCCGCACCGAGCACGTCACCGAGCGCGCCGACCCGTACCCGGTGACGGGGCTGCAGTTCCTCCGCTTCAACACCGTCAACCAGCTGCTCAACGACGACCTCGGCCGGGCCGATACGCTGCTGCTGATCCCCGACCTGCTCGGCTACTGGCTGAGCGGCTCCGCGGGCACGGAGCGCACCAACGCCTCCACCACCGGCCTGTACGACGTGACCCGCCGCGACTGGGCCTGGGACCTCATCGCCGAGCTCGGCCTGCCCCGCCGGATCTTCGGCCCGATCACCGAGGGCGCCGCCGGCCCGCTGCGGGAGGACGTCGCCGAGGAGGTCGGCTACCCCACCACCGTCACCAAGGTCGCCTCGCACGACACCGCCTCGGCCGTGGTCGCGGTCCCCGCCACGACCGGCGACTTCGCCTACATCTCCTGCGGCACCTGGTCCCTGGTGGGCGTCGAGCTGCCGTCGCCCGTCCTGACCGAGGACAGCCGGCTGGCCAACTTCACCAACGAGGCCGGGATCGACGGCACCACCCGCTACCTGCGCAACGTCATGGGCCTGTGGATCCTCCAGGAGTGCCTGCGCGCCTGGGGCGACCCCGACCTGGAGCCGCTCCTGGACGCCGCCGGCCGGACCGGCACCGACACCGTCATCGACCCCGACGACCCGGCGTTCCTCCCGCCGGGCGACATGCCCGCCCGCATCGCCGCCTACTGCGCCCGCACCGGGCAGCGCGCACCGGAGGGCCGGGCGCAGGTCGTACGATGCATCCTGCAGAGCCTCGCCCTCGCCTACCAGCGCGCCATCGCCGACGCGGTGCGGCTGAGCGGGCGGCGGGTCGAGGTCGTGCACCTGGTCGGGGGCGGGTCGCGCAACGCGTTACTGTGCAGGCTCACGGCCGAGGCGACCGGCCTTCCCGTGGTGGCGGGCCCGGTCGAGGCGACCGCGCTGGGCAACGCGCTCGTCCAGGCGCGGGCGCGCGGCCTGGTCGGCGACCTGGCCGAGATGCGGGAGCTGGTACGGCGGAACGCTGGTGTGCGGACATGGGAGCCCTGATGAGCACGGTGAGCATCAAGGACGTCGCGGCGATGGCCGGCGTGTCGCCCGGCACGGTGTCCAACGTGCTGAACCGTCCCGAGAAGGTCGCCGCGGCCACCCGGGTCAGGGTCGAGGCCGCGATCAGGGACCTGGGCTTCGTCCGGCACGGCTCGGCGTCCACGCTGCGCGCCGGCCACAGCCGCACGGTCGGGCTGTCGGTGATCGACATCGGCAACCCGTTCTTCACCGACGTCGCCGCCGGGGTCGAGGACGTCGCGAGCGAGCGCGGCTACGCGGTGATCCTCGGCAACTCCTCGGGCAGCCGGGTCAAGGAGGAGCACAACCTGCTGGTCTTCGCCGAGCAGCGGGTGCGCGGGGTGCTGATCACGCCGTCCGACGAGGACCCGCACCGGCTCCACCGGCTGCGCGAGCGCGGCATCTGCGTGGTGCTCGTCGACCATCCCGCCGAGGGGGCCGACCAGTGCGCGGTCGCGGTCAACGACGTCACGGGCGGCGCGATGGCCGTCTCGCACCTGCTGGAGGGCGGCGCGGAGCGCATCGGCTACGTGACGGGCCCGGCGACGATCCGGCAGTGCCAGGACCGGCGACGCGGCGCGGAACGGACCCTGGCGGCGGCCGGGCGCGATCCGCTGACCCTGCGCGAGGTGGCGATGCCGGCGATGACCGCGAAGGCGGGCCAGCAGGCGGCCGAGAAGCTGCTGGCCCAGGGCGACCTGCCCGACGCGCTGTTCTGCGCCAACGACCTGCTGGCGCTCGGCATGCTGCGCGGCCTGCTCCAGGCGGGGGTCAGGGTTCCCGACGACGTCTCACTGATCGGCTACGACGACATCGACTTCGCCTCGGCCTCGACCGTCTCGCTGACCTCGGTCAGGCAGCCCACCTACCAGCTCGGACGGGTCGCGACCGAACTCCTCCTCGACGAGTGCGACAACCCCGGCACGCACGCCCACCAGCAGATCATGTTCCAGCCGGACCTCGTCGTCCGGGAGTCCACGCGGTAGGTTGTGGCCTAACCGACAAACGGGGGTTGATCATGACAAATGGCGCACGTCATGCGCTCGGAGTGCTCGCCGGGCTGCTCTTCCCTCCGCTGATCGCCGCCGGGCTGATGTTCGGGATCGGCGACACCACCACCCAGTACCAGCAGTTCGTCGTCTCCTGGCTCGGGCTCGCCGTGGTGGCCCTCAGCGCGATCCTGCTGGCCTTCCTGCTCGGCTCGCGGGTGTCGCCCATCGCCTCGCTCATGGGCGGCCTCGCCTACACCGCGCTCGGCCTGGTGCCGTGGATCGAGATGCAGGGCGTGCGGGTCCTTCCCGACGACTTCATCGGCGGCAGCCTCCGGGTCGGCTTCCAGACCCTGCTCTACAGCGGGACCTTCTTCCTGCTCGGCGTGGCGATGCTGGTGGTGTCGGCGTTCCCGTCGAGATGGCGTGGCGCGCGACCCGCCATGGCCGCCCCGCAGCACGCCCACGACCACGGGATGCCCTCGCCGTACCCCCCGCCGCCGCACACGTCGCCGTTCCACACGGCGCCGCCTCACCCGTCGCCGTACTCGACGCTGCCGGAGGACGCCACGCGGCCGATGCACCGCGAGTGAGACCGAGGTCGCCTGGCAGAATGCCGCCATGCGCGACACAAGGATCGTCGACTTCCTGAACCAGTTGGCCGCCCACGTACCGGCGCCGGGAGGGGGAGCCACCGCGGCCCTGCACGCGGCGCAGGCCGCCGCGCTGCTCGGCATGGTGGCCCGCTACACGACCGGGGAGAAGTACGTCAAGCACTCGGAGCTCGTCGTGAGCGTGATCGCCGAGACCGACGCGCTGAGGGCCAAGGCGCTGCGGCTGGGCGAGGAGGACGCGGCGGCGTTCACCGCCGTCGCCGACGCCTACCGGATGCCCAAGGGCGACGAGCGCAGCGCGGCGATCGCCGCGGCGCTGGTGGGGGCGGCCGAGCCGCCCGCCCGGGTGGTCGAGGCCGCGTCCCGGCTGGTCGAGCTCTGCGAGGTGCTGCTGCCGATCGGCAACCGCAACGTCATCACGGACGTGGCCGCCGCCGCCGACGCGGCCCGCGCCGCGCTGACCACGGCCAGGGTGAACGTCGAGATCAACGTGAAGGGCATCAAGGACGAGCGGGCCGCGGAGCAGCTGCGCGCCAGGATGGCGGGGGTGGATCCGGCCGTCGCCAGGGCCGACTGGGTGACCGCCCAGGTGCGCGAGGAGATCAACGCTTGACTTCCTCCCCCTCACTAAAGGAGGGGAGTTCCCACCCTCGCAGGTGAGGTTTCCTGCTTCGCAGCCGACTGCACCCGGGAGGGCCCGGTATGTCTCACGTCAGCTCCACAGGCGGATACCGCTTGACCAGCGGCCAGAATGTTCTTGGCGGCGTTGGTGTCCCGGTCGTGCCAGGTGCCGCAGGACGGGCAGTGCCACGTCCGGGTGTCGAGGGAGAGTTCGGCGAGCAGGTGCCCGCACGCCGAGCAGGTCTTGCTGGAGGGGTACCAGCGGTCGATCATGATCAGGTGCCGCCCGTGCTTGGCGCTCTTGTACTGCAGTTGGCGCCGGAACTCGCCCCATCCGCAGTCGGAGATGACCCGCGCCAGGCTACGGTTGCGGACCATGTTCTGCACGGCCAGGTCCTCGATCACGATCAGGTCGTGCTCGCGCACCAGGCGGGCGCTGGTCTTGTGCAGGAAATCGGCGCGGGCGTCACGGACCTTGGTGTGCGCGCGGGCGACCTTCGCCTTCGCCTTGTTCCTGTTGTTCGAGCCGCGCTGTTTACGGGCCATGCGCCGCTGGTAGCGGGCCAGATTCTTCGCCTTGCGTTCCAAATGACGGGGGTTGGCGATGCGTTTCCCGGTGGACAGGACCGCGAAGTCTTTGACGCCCAGGTCCACGCCGACGGCCGAGCCGATGGCCGGAGCCTGCCCGCCTTCGTCGGTGGTCTCGTCAACGGTTTCCGTGGTCTCATCGGCGGTTTCGACGGCGAAGGAGGCGTGCCAGCGGCCATCGGGATCGCGGGAGACGGTCACCGTCGTCGGGTTCAGCGTGGCAAGATCCACCTCGGGCCAGGACCACACGAATTCGACCGGCGCGTCCATCTTGGCCAGGAACAGCCGTCCATGCCTCCAGCGGAACGCCGAGCGTGTGTAGGTCGCCGACTGCTTGCCATGCCGGGACTTGAACCGGGGATAGCGGGCGCGTCCGGCGAAGAAGTTCACGAACGCCGTGTACTGGTGCCGCAACGTCTGCTGCAACGGCACGCAGGAGACCTCGAACAGGAACCCGAACTCGGGGTCACGCTTCAGCTCGGTCAGGTACCGGTTGCTCTGCGCATAGGACGTCGTGACCCCCTCAGCGCGGTAGCGATGCTGCCGCCACGCCAGCGTCTTGTTCCACACCAGACGTACGCAGCCGAACGTGCGGTTCAGCACCGCAGCCTGTTCCGGGGTGGGGTAGACCCGCACCTTGTACGCCGTGCGCACGATCGCATTTTGCCGCAGCACAGAAAGATCCATAAGGGAAAGGGAAAAGGTGACGTTATGTGCGCTTCGCGCCCTGGGTTGTCACGGCTCCGCCGGGCCACCCCTTGCGAGGGCCGGATTCCTCCCAGCCCTCGAGCTAAGGGACCGGGCTTCCTCCGGAGGTCATGGTGAGGACGCTGACAGGCAGGGAACTGGCCGCCTCTCTCAGGGCCGAGGTCGCGGCGCGGGTGGAGGCCGGCCCGCAGCCCAGGCTGGCCGTCGTGGTGGCCACCGCCGACGAGGCGAGCCTGTGGTACGTCCGGTCCATCGCGAAGGCCGCCGCGGGGGTGGGCATCACCTGCGACCTGGTGGACCTCGGCCCTGACGCGGAGACCGAGCGGATCAGGCAGACGCTCGCCCGGCTGAGCGCCGACGACGCCGTGCACGGCGTCATGCTGCAGACCCCGCTGCCCGCCGGAGCGTCGCTGCAGGACCTCGCGGGCGCGATCGACCCGGCCAAGGACGTCGACGGGGCGAACCCGCTCTCGCTCGGCCGTCTGGCCGCCGGGCTGCCCGCGTTCGCCCCCGCGACCGCCGCCGCCGTGCTCGCGCTGCTCGACCACTACGGCGTGGAGCTCTCGGGAGCCAGGGCCGTGGTCGTGGGCCGCTCGACCGTGGTCGGCAAGCCGCTCGCCCACCTGCTGCTCGACAGGCACGCCACCGTCACCGTCTGCCACTCGCGCACCCGCGACCTGGCGGCTGTCACGTCGACGGCCGAGGTGCTGGTGGCGGCCGTCGGCCGGGCCGGGCTGATCGGCGCGGAGCACGTGGCGCCCGGCGCGGTCGTGATCGACGTGGGCACCAACCCCACCGAGGACGGCGGCCTGGTCGGCGACGTGGACTTCGACGCGGTCGCGGGCAGGGCGGCGGCGCTGACCCCGGTGCCCGGCGGCGTCGGCCCGGTGACCACCGCGCTGCTGCTGAGCCACACCGCCCGAGCGGCGGGCCTGCGGTGAGCCTCCCGACCCACCGGATGCGTGACGTCCTGATCGTGCAGAACAGCCGGAGCGGCGGGCCCGGCCGGTTCGGCGGCTGGCTGGAGGAGGCCGGGCTCCGGCTGGACGTGGTCCACGCCCACGAGGGCGCGCCACTGCCCGCCCGGCTCCACCACGCGGCGATGGTCGTGCTGGGCGGCGGCTACCTGCCCGGCGACGACGACAGGGCGCCGTGGCTGGCGCCGACCCGCGACCTGGTCCGGCAGGCGCTCGCCGAGGAGGTGCCGCTGTTCGGCATCTGCCTGGGCGGGCAGATGCTCGCCGAGGTCGCGGGCGGGGAGGTGACCGGTGACGTGGGCGCGCCCGAGAACGGCAGCGTCCCCGTCACCATCAGGCCGGAGGCGGCGGAGGACGAACTCTTCCGCGAACTGCCCCCGGTCGTGCCCGCCATCGAGCACCACGTGGACGCGATCACCAAGCTGCCGCCCGGCGCCGTCTGGCTGGCCGAGACCGAGCGCTGCCCGTACCAGGCGCTCCGGGTGGGTGAGCGGGCGTGGGGGGTGCAGTTCCATCCGGAGGTGCTGCCGCCGCGCATCCGCGAGTGGGAGGTGACGGGTTTCGACCCCGACGAGGTGTACGCGCAAGCGGTGGCGGACGAGCCGATCTCGACGCCGATCTGGCGCGAGGTCGCGACCCGCTTCGCCAAACTCGCCACCTGACCGCGACGCACGTGGGGCTATTTGTTGGACTGAATGCCGATAAAAGGCCTTGTTCCGAGGAACCCGACCTCTGGCCAGTTCGTCGTACGTGCATGAAGGCCGAATGGATCGACCGCCCGGCCGAACTGGAGCGGCTGGTGTCGGCGCTGGTCTCGGGCGAGAGCGGCCTGGTCGCGCTCGTCCCCGAAGTGGACGGCGCCGAGGGCTTCGGCACGACCGCGCTGGCCGCCGCGGCCTGCGCGGATCCCCGGGTGCGCGGGCGCTTCCACAAGGGCATCGCCTGGCTGACCGTCGACGCCGACCCGCCCGAGATCCTCCGGGGCCACCTGATGGAGCGGATCGAGGCGGTGGGCGACGAGCTGGACCCGCTGGAGGTGGTCAGCGACCCGGAAGGCATGCTCGCCTGCTCGACCCGTCCCGGTGACGGGCTGGTCGTGCTCGACGGCCTGCGCCATCCGGCCCTGGTGTACGCCACCGCCATGCTCGCGCCCCACTCCAGCGTGCTCGCCACCGCACGGACCGCCGCCGGGCTGCCCGAGCACGCCACGGTCATCGAGGTGCCGCCGCTGGAGCGCGGCTGGCCGCTGCTGGTGGCACTCGCCGACGCGCTCCACACGGCCGCGCCGCGCGAGGTCGACCTGGCCGACGCGGGCGCGCGCACGGCGGCCGTGCACCGGGTGCTCGCGCAGGGCCTGCCCCGGCTCGGGCTGCCGGGCAGCGTCGAGCGCCTGGTGGAGCTGGGTGTGTTCGCCGGTGACGGGACGATCCCGGCGGGCCTGGTCCGGCTGCTCTGGCACGAGACCGCCGGCCTGTCGAGTGTCGACACCGAGCTGACCCTGGCCGGGCTCGGCGCCCTGGGCCTGCTCTCGCTCGCGCCCGACCGGCAGGTCGTGGTCCTGCCCGACGCGGTCAGGGCCTACGCGCGCGGCGCCGTCGGCAGCGAGGTGACCGCCGCCCTGGTCAGGGCGCTCGACGACGGCTCCGGCACGCTCGAGTCGGCCGAGGAGCGCTCCTACGTCCTCGCCCGGCTGCCCGAGCACTACACCGCGGCGGGCGGCGACGTGGCCGACCTGGTGTGCGACGGCGGGTGGATCGCGTCCAAGCTGGAGGTGTACGGCGTCACGGAGGTCGAACGGGACCTGGCGCGGGCGGGCACGCCGCTGGCAGAGCGGCTGCGCCACACGCTCGCCCAGAACACCCACCTGCTCGAACGCTCCCAGGACGGGGCCAGGCGGCTCGCCGTCCTGGCGGCCAGGCTGCACGCGGTGCCGGTGATCGCCCACGAGGTCAGGGCGCTGCTGCGCGGCCTCGGCTGCGCGTGGCTGGAGTGCCTGTGGGAGCCGCCGGACCTGGCTCATCCCGCGCTGCGCCGGACGCTGTCGAGCGAGTCGGGCGCGGCGACAGCCGTGGCCTTCGCCCCCGACGGCGGCTGGGTCGCCGCCGGGGACGAGAGCGGCACGGCCACGATCTGGAACGCCGACGGCACCGTCCGCGCCACGCTGGAAGGGCACGACGGCCAGATCAACGCGGTGGCGGTCGCCGCCTGCGGGAGCCGGCTGGCCACCGGCGGCGACGACGGCACGGTGCGGCTGTGGCGTCCTGACGGCACCGAGGAGGCGGTGCTGCGCGGCCACGACGGGCCGGTGTCGCGGGTGGCGATCGCGCCGGACGGCACCTGGCTGGCGTCGGCCGGCCCCTACGAGGACCTCCGGGCCTGGCGCGGCGACGGCACCCCGCTCTGGCACGCGCGGGCCGGCCTCGACCCTGGCGGCACCCTGTCCATCTCCTCCGACAGCACGGGGCTGGTGCTCACCGGCGGCACAGGCGCCCGGTTCTGGACGCAGGACGGCACCCCGCAGTGCACGGTCGAGGCGGCGCCGGAGGTCTGTACCGGCGATCCGGGCGTCCCGCTGCACTCCGGCCATCGCGGCACGGTGCTGGACGTGGCGCTCAGCCCGGACGGCACGTGGCTGGCCAGCGCGGGCGAGGACGGCACCGTCAGGATCTGGGACAGGGTTCGGCACGTCCCGCCCCCGGACGAGCACATGCGCCGCCGCAGGCTGTCGGCGGTCCGCGTGGCGGGTCAAGGCGGCTGGCTGGCCACCGCGGGCCCCGCCGGTCCGGCCCTGTGGGACGACGAGGGCAGCGCACTCGGCACGATCGGCGACGCGGGCGGATGCACCGCGGTCGCGATCTCCCCCGACGAGTCCTGGCTCGCGGCCACGACCGGCGACGGGGAGCTCTGGCTGGCCGGACGCGACGGCACGGTCCGCACCAGGGTGCCCGCCCGTCCGTGGAGCCGCGACGACGTGGTGATCTCCCCCGACGGCTCCTGGCTCGCCACCGCCGGTGACGAGGTCCGCATCTGGCGCCCGGACGGCACTCCGCTGCGCGACCTCCGGACCAAGGAGATGATCAGGTCTCTCGCCGTGGCACCCGACGGCTCCTGGCTGGCGGCCTCGGGCGACGAGCACGTCCAGGTGTGGCACGCGGACGGCTGGCAGGTCCGGGCGCTGCTCCGCCTGGAGGACGTGACCACGCTGGCCGTCTCCCCCGACGGCGCCTGGCTGGCCGCCGCCACCCGCGAGGGCGACATCCACCTGTGCGACCCCGACGGCGCGCCGCTGGTGACGCTGGTCGGCCCGCTGAGCCACCTGACCGGCCTGGCTGCGGGGCCGTTCGGCTGGTGGCTGGCCAGTACCTCGACGGACGGCGAGCTCCTGGTCTGGGACGTCGGCGCCGAAGCCGTCCTGGCCGGGCTCACGCTGGACGACACGCTCAACGGCTGCGCCTGGACGCCCGGCGGCACCCGCGTCTACGTGGCGGGCGACGCGGGCCTGTACGGCTTCAAGCTCAACCAGCCGCGCTAGCCCCGGCCCCTCGACCTCCGCACAGGCCGAGCTGACCGGCCCGGCCGTCAGGCGTTGCGCATGGCGGCGGCGGTGTGCAGGCCGAGGAGGTCCACGGCGAGCTCGCGCATCTCCACCTTGCGGATCTTGCCGGTCACCGTCATCGGGAACGACTCGACCACGTGCACGTAGCGGGGGATCTTGTAGCGCGCCAGCCTGCCCTGGCAGTACTCCCGCACCGCCTCGGCCGTCAGCGCCTGCACGCCCTCGCGCATGACGACCCAGGCCATCAGCTCCTCCCCGTACTTCTCGTCCGGCACGCCGATGACCTGGACGTCCGAGATGTCGGGATGCCGGTAGAGGAACTCCTCGATCTCCCGGGGGTAGATGTTCTCCCCGCCCCTGATCACCATGTCCTTGATCCGGCCGACCACGTTGACGTAGCCGTCGTCGTCCATGACGGCGAGGTCACCGGTGTGCATCCAGCGGGCGGCGTCGATGACCTCGGCGGTCTTGCCGGGCTCCTCCCAGTAGCCGAGCATCACGGAGTACCCGCGCGTGCACAGCTCGCCGGGCTCGCCGCGCGGCACGATCAGCCCGGTCTCGGGATGCACGATCTTCACCTCGACGTGCGGCATCACCCGCCCGACCGTCTCGGTCCTGCGCGCCAGGTCGTCGTCGACCCTGGTCATCAAGGACACGGGGGACGTCTCCGTCATGCCGTAGCAGATGGCGACCTCGCGCATGTTCATCTCGCCGACCACCCGCTTCATCACCTCGACCGGGCACGGCGACCCGGCCATGATGCCCGTCCGCAGCGACGACAGGTCGAACTTTCCCGACAGGGCGAGTTCGGCGATGAACATCGTCGGCACCCCGTACAGGGACGTGCACCTCTCGTCCTGGACGGCCCGCAGCGTCGCCTCCGGGTCGAAGCCGGGCCCCGGGATGACGATGCAGGCGCCGTGCGAGGTCGCGCCGAGGTTGCCCATGACCATGCCGAAGCAGTGGTAGAACGGCACCGGCAGGCAGACCCGGTCGGCCTCGGTGTAGTGGACCAGCTCCCCGACGAAGTAGCCGTTGTTCAGGATGTTGTGGTGCGACAGGGTGGCGCCCTTGGGGAACCCGGTGGTGCCCGAGGTGTACTGAATGTTGATCGGGTCGTCGAAGGCGAGCCGCGCCATCCGGTCGCGCAGCTCCCCGGCGTCGGCCGTCTCGGCCAGCAGGGCGTCCCAGGACGGGTCGTCCAGGTAGACGACGTCGGTGAAGCCGATCTCCGCCACCATCGCGCGGTAGTCGGCGGCCCGGTGGGCCAGCGCGCTGATCAGCAACCGCATGCCCGACTGCTTGACCACGTACTCCAGCTCGTGCGACCGGTAGCTCGGGTTGACGTTGACCAGCACCGCGCCGATCTTCGCCGTGGCGTACTGCACCAGCACCCACTCGGCGCGGTTCGGCGCCCAGATGCCGACCCTGTCGCCCTGTTCGACCCCCCTGGCCAGCAGCGACAGCGCCAGCCGGTCGACGTCGGCGTTCAGCTCGCGGTAGGTCCACCTGCGTCCGGCCTGGACGTCCACCAGGGCCTCCCGGTCGCCGAACCGGGCCACCGTGCGTTCCAGGTTCTCGCCGATGGTCTCACCCAGGAGCGGCGTCGGCGCTGCGGAGCTGGTGTACGACTGCATGGGCACAGTATGGGGACGCGACGGCCGCGCGCGCCAGCCCACAATCCGACAATCAACCCCCAAACACCGCACCTCGCCACTTTGGCGCCGTGCGGGCCTCAGCGCAGCGACTCGGCGATGGCGCGGGCGGTGGCCTGCCAGATCGGCGTTCGCGGGTCGATCACCGCGAAATGGTCGCCCGGCAGTTCCAGGTAGGTCACGTCGTCGCCGCACCGCTCGGCGGCCGCGGCGTACCGCCGAGAGAAGTCCACGTGATCGAGGTCGTCGTCCGCCCCCTGGACCACCAGCCGGGGCACCCGCATCGGCAGCCTGAGCAGCGGGCTCGCCTCCGCGAGCTCCTCCCGCAGGCCGCCGCCCCCGGCACCGTCACCTCGCGACGCCGGTTCGCCCTCCCCGGCACGCCCGCGTTCTCCGTCGGCTCCCAGGGCGGCGGCCACGGCGCCGGAGCTGATCCACCGCCTGTCGCCCTCCACCAGGTCCAGGACCCCGGCCAGTGACACCGCCAGAGCCATCCGCGACCCGTCGGCCGCGGCCCGCAACGCGAGCTGCCCGCCCGCCGAGTGCCCCGCGACCGCGACCCGGTCCAGGTCGAGGGGCGCGTCCACACCGCGGAGCGCCGCCAGCCCGGCGGCCACGTCGGACGTCGTCGCCTTCCACCCGTGCAGGTCGGGCCGCCGGTACTCGAGGTTCCACGCGGCGAACCCGCGCCCGGCCAGGTCGTCACAGAGCGCGTCCATGAGGTCGGCCCCCCAGATGGACCGCCAGTAGCCCCCGTGGATCAGCGCGACCACCGGATGCGGCCCCGCCGACTCCGGCAGGTGCAGCTCGGCCCACTGGTCGGCGTGCTCCCCGTACGGCACCCGCGGGGACGGGCGTCGCGCCCGGCGCACGGCGTGCCTGATCCCCCACTCCAGCCCGGACACGCCGCGCCCGTGGATCCGCGCCACTCCCCGGGGCCCGGAGTCCCGCCGGGTGAGATCGACCCAGACCACGCCCTCGGACGGTTCCAGCATGAGCCGCCGCACCTCGGGATCGTCCCCCAGCACCACCACGACCGCCTCGGACGCCCGGCCGGCGAGCGCCGCGCGCACCTCGTCCGCGCTCGTGGCGTGGCCGAGGGCGCCGCTGACGCCCAGGTCGGCGAACTCGCGTCCGGCGACCTCCCCGAGCAGCCCGCGGTCGGCCACCACTCCCGGCCCGACGATCACCCGCACGTCCATGGCCCGACACTAACGCGCCGCCCTCGGTCCGGTCAGGCCGGAAAGAGCGCGCTTCCGTGCCCTCGGGGCGCTTCGAGGCGCTTCGGGGCGCTTCGGGCCTTCGGCGGTCTGCGCGCTGAGTGCCGGAGAGGCAATAGCGTGGGCGGGTGCGTGTAGACCGGCTTCACCCGTGGCCCGCCGACGTCGCGGAGGCGGAGGCGATCCAGGAGCGCCTCCGTGACCGCGTCGAGCTCACCGGGCCCACCGCGTTCACCACGGTGGCGGGCCTCGACGTGCACTATCACGGTGACGACGAGCTGTCGGCCGCCGTCGTGGTGCTCGACGGCGGCACGCTCGACGTGGTGGAGCAGGTGGTCGTGCACGGCAGGGCGGCCTTCCCCTACGTGCCGGGCCTGTTCGCGTTCCGCGAGCTGCCCGCCCTGGTGGAGGCGCTGGAACGGCTGACCGTCACCCCCGGCCTGCTGGTCTGCGACGGGTACGGTCTGGCGCATCCGCGCGGCTTCGGCCTGGCCTGCCATCTCGGCGTGCTGACCGGGCTGCCCTCGCTGGGCGTGGGCAAGACGGCCTTCGTCGGCACGCATGAGGAGCCGTCTCCCGAGCGTGGCGCCTGGTCCCCGATCGTCCTCGACGGCGTCACGGTGGGCAGGGCGCTGCGGACACGGCGCGGGGTCAAGCCGGTGTACGTCTCCCAGGGCCACCGCATCGCCCTCGACACGGCCTGCGACCAGGTGCTGCGGCTCGCGCCGTCCGTCCGGCTGCCCGAGCCGATCCGCAGGGCCGACCATCTGGCCAGGCACGGCGCGTGACCCGGCCGTCGCGCCGCATACACCACGAAATCAACATGATGAATAGACAAGGAATCCCACCCTTTCGCTGCATTGATCGTGACAAAGGCGCCGATCAGCAGATTCATCCCTAAATCATGCTGTTGACGAGGTGATGAGTGGGTCGCCAGGATTGCCGGAACCCACCCCCTCCCCCCAGGAGCGTTCTCATGAACGGATCCCTCCCCAGCCGGGCGCTCAGGGCCACGGTCACGGCGGCCGTGGCGGGCGCGCTCGTCCTCGGCCTGGCCGCGTGCGGCGCTCCGGCCAAGGACGGCGCGGACGAGCTGGTCTACTGGTCCATGTGGAAGGCCGGCGAGCCCCAGGCCAAGGTGCTGGAGTCGGTGATCGCCTCGTTCACCGAGGAGACCGGCGTCAAGGTCAAGGTCGAGTGGAAGGGCCGTGACGTCGCCAAGCAGCTCGCCCCCACGCTCAACACCCGGAACGTCCCCGCCGACCTGGTCGACTCCGCCGACCGGTTCGTGAAGTCCACCTTCGTCGCCACCGGCCAGGGCCTGGACCTGTCCAAGGTCTACGACCTGGAGATCCCCGGGGAGCCCGGCAAGAAGGTCGGCGACGTGATCGACGCCAAGTACCGCGCGTACGCCACCACCGGCGGCACGTCCTGGCTCGTGCCGTACGAGGTGCTGGCCGAGCAGATCTGGTACGACGGCAACGCGCTCAAGGACGTGGCCGGCGCCCCGCCGCAGACCTGGAACGACTTCGTCGCCCTGCTGGACAAGCGGAAGGCGGCGCGGGGCGACGGCCCGCTGGCGCTCGACGCGGACATCGCCGACTACTCGGCCTTCTGGACCTACCACGCGATCCTGCGCGACCTCGGCCCGGGGGCGTTCGGCGCCGCCGCGACCGACAAGACCGGCGCCAAGTTCGACGACCCCAGGTTCCTGACCGCGGTGCGGAAGATCGAACAGCTGGTGAAGGGCGGCTACTTCGTCACCGGCTACGACGGCAGCAAGTTCCCGGCGATCCAGCAGAAGTGGGCCACCGGCGGAGCCGACTTCCTGCTGCTGGGCACCTTCGCGCCGAGCGAGACCAAGCCGTCGGCGAAGGAGGGCTTCGAGTACCGCTCCTTCCCCTTCCCCAAGGGGGCGACGGGGCAGCAGACCCAGGAGATCTCGCTCATCGGCTTCGCCATCCCGGCGCGGGCCGGCCACGCCGAGCAGGCCCAGAAGTTCATCGCGTACTTCATGAACAAGCAGCGGCTGTCCAGGATCGCCTCGGAGGCGAACAACATCACGCCGCGCGCCGACATCGAGGTGCCGGCCGTGCTGGCGGACGTGAAGAAGACCCTGGACACCGCCGAGACCCACGCCGCGCTCGACGGCGTGAAGATGGACCACGCCGACTGGTACACCAAGGTCTTCCAGCCGGTGAACACCGAGCTGCTCACCGGGAAGGCCACCGCGGCGGAGTTCGTGGCCAGGCTCAAGGCCGCGTCCGTCGACTTCTGGAAGCTCAACGGCTGATGGCCGCCACCGCTGTCCGAGAGCCGCGGGCCGCCGTCAGGGGGCCCGCCCCGGCCGCGCAGAGCCCGCTCGCGCGGCGCAGGCGACGCCTGTTCTGGCCGTTCATCGTCCCCGCGCTGGTCCTGTACGTCGTCTTCTACGTCCTGCCGACCCTCGCCACCGCCTGGATCAGCCTGAACAAGTGGGCCGGCGCCGGGCCGATGGAGTTCGCCGGGTTCGACAACTACCGGCGGCTGCTGCTGGACCCCGTCTTCCACGACTCCTTCCGCAACACGCTGACGATCCTGTTCGTGGTCGGCGGCGCGACCTTCGCGATCAGCTTCGTGCTGACGATGGTCCTGCGCGACCTGGCCGGGCGCAAGGCGGTCCGGGCGATCATCTTCTTCCCGAACATCGTCTCCGGGATCGTGCTGTCGATCCTGTGGGGGTTCCTGTTCCAGGCCGACGGCGTCGTCAACCAGGCGCTGCGGGCCTTCGGTGTGAGCCACCCGCCGAACTGGCTGGGCACCGAGAACCTCTTCTCCGTCATCATGATCGGCCTGGTCTGGGTGCAGACCGGGTTCTACACCACGATCCTCATGGCCGCCGTGGACCGCATCCCCAAGGACCTCTACGAGGTGTGCGACCTGGAGGGCGCCAACGCCTGGCAGCGCTTCCGGCACGTGACGCTCCCGCTGATGTGGGACGTCGTGGGGGTCTGCGCGGTCCTGTGGAGCATCAACGCGATCAAGATCTTCGAGTTCGTCTACGCCTTCGCGGGCGCCGCCGGCCAGCTCCCCCCGACCAAGGTGTGGAACACCGCCCTGTACGCCTACGCCGAGGCCTTCTCCAGCGGCGTGCCCAAGTACGGCTCCGCCGCCGCGACGGGCATGGTCATGCTCGCCCTGGTCGGCCTGCTGGTCGTGGTGCTGCGCCGGCTGTTCCGCCGCGACCAGGTCCAGTTCTGAAAGGACGCCCGATGAACGCACCCCGCGGGCTGCCCGGCCCGTCCAAGCTGCTCGGCGCCCCTTTCGCGTGGCTGTTCGCGCTGTTCAGCGTGGCCGTCGCCGTCTGGATGCTGCTGACCTCCGTCAAGTCGACCCGCGACATCTTCGCCAGCCCCTGGTCGGTTCCGGCCTCTCCCCGGTGGGACAACTACTCCCGGGCCTGGACCGCCAGCGACTTCGGCGGGGCCACGCTCAACACCGTCCTGCTGGTCGTCGGCACGGCGGTCGCGACGATCGCGCTGGCCGCCCCCGCCGCGTACGCGCTGAGCCGGATCCTGACCCGCTGGAACAGCGGCATCACCGCCTTCTTCGCCCTCGGCCTGGGCATCCCCTCGCAGGTGATCGTGCTCCCGCTGTACGTGATGATGAACGAGCTCTACCTGGTCGACAGCCTGACCGGGCTGTGGATCCTGTACGTGGCCACCTCGATGCCGTTCACGGTCTTCTTCCTCACCGGCTTCTTCGGGTCGCTGCCGAAGGAGCTGGAGGAGGCCGCCGCGCTCGACGGGGCCTCGCCCAACCGCACGTTCTGGAGGATCATGCTTCCTCTGGCACGCAGCGGCATCATCACCGCGATGATCCTCAACATCATCCAGCACTGGGGAGAGACCCTGTTCGGACTGATCTTCCTGCAGAGCGAGGAGAAGGCCACGCTCTCCCTCGCCCTGCTCGGCTTCCTGCAGCGGATGCAGTACAACGGCGCCGACTGGGGCGGCCTGTTCGCCGGAGTCTGCACGGTGGTGCTGCCCGTCCTGGCCTGCTATGTCTGGCTCGGACGGCGGATCATCGAGGGCATGACCCTGGGATCGGTGAAATGAGAGCAGAGCTCAAGTTCCAGCGGCTCGCGGCGCAGATACGCGCGGAGATCCGCTCCGGGCACTGGCCCGTCGGCGCGAAGCTGCCCACCGAGCAGGAGCTGGCCCGCATCCACGACGTCAGCCTCACCACCGTCCGCAGGGCCGTGGACGAGCTCGTCGACGAGCGGCTCGTGCTCCGCAGGCAGGGCGCGGGGACCTTCGTGGTCGAACACGCGCTGGCCGTGCCGAACCAGGCCGCGCTGGTCGGCGTGATCGTCCCCGACACCGCGCTGTACTTCCCGCGGGTGCTGGAGGGCATCGAGGAGACCCTGACCGCGGCCGGTGCCCGGCTGATGCTGGCCTGCTCGCGCTACGAGCCGTCGGAGGAGGACTCCGCGCTGGAGCGCATGCTCGACTCCGGCGTCGACGGCCTGCTGATCGTGCCCACCCTCATCGGGCGCGGCGACCCTGCCGCCGAGGTCGGGCGGCTGGCCGCGCTCCCGGTGCCCGTCGTGCTGATGGAGCGCGGGCTCGACGAGGGCGACGATCCCAGCGAGCACGTCCGCACCGACCACGAGGCCGGCGGGTACGCCGCCGTGCGCCACCTCGCGGCGCTGGGCCACACCCGGCTCGCCCTGCTCACCCGGTCGGGAAACCCGACGCAGCCCCCGCTCGTCCGCGGGTTCACCGGCGCGGTGGCCGCCCTCGGGCTGGCCGCCGCCGAGCCGTTCGCCGCACCCCAGGGCGAGTGGAACCCCCGGATCGCCACGGACAACATACGGAGGCTGGCCGCCGAGGGGGTCACCGCCATCGTCTGCTTCGGCGACAGGGAGGCGACCCTCATGCTCTCCGCGGCCCGCCGGCACGGCCTGGCGGTGCCCGGCGACCTGGCGATCGTCGCCTATGACGACGAGATCGCCGACCTGGCGGAGGTCCCGCTCACCGCGGTCTCGCCGCCCAAGCGCCACCTCGGCCGCCAGGCGGCCGAGCTCCTGCTCCGCCGCCTGCGCGAGCCCAACCTGCCCCTTCATCAGGTACGGCTGCGCCCCGGCATCGTCGTGCGCCGCTCCTGCGGCGCCTCCTCGGGGGAGACAACAAGTGACTGATCTTCGTCTGGGCCTTGTCGGCGCCGGAGCCGTCGGCCGGCTGCACGCCGAGGCCGCGCTCCGCGTCCCCGGCGTGCGGGTGACCGCCGTCTGCGATCCGAACCTGGACGCGGCCCGGCGCGTCGCCGACGGGCACGGGGTCGACGGGCACGGGGCCCGCGTGCACGCCGTCCACCACGACCTGATCGCCTCGGGCGAGGTGGACGCGGTCGTCGTCAACACCCCGCACGCGCTGCACACGGAGATCGTGCGCGACGCGGCGGCGGCCGGGCTGCACGTCCTCGTGGAGAAGCCGATGGCGACCACGCTCGCCGACGCCGACCTGATGATCGCCGCGTGTGCCGCGGCCGGGGTCACCCTGGCAGTCGGGCACGTCCAGCGGTTCCTGCCCGGCAAGGCCGCGGCCATGGCGGCGCTCTCGGCCGGGGAGGTCGGCGAGCCGTTGCTGCTGTCCGACCGGCGCGGCTCCGACTACCGGCCGGCCGCGCGTCCCGCCTGGTTCCTCGACCCGGAGCTCTCCGGCGGGGGCGTCCTCATCAACATCGGGGCGCACTGCGTCGACCGGCTGGTGTGGCTGTCGGGGCGGCGGGTCGAGCGGGTCGACGCCACCGTGAACGGCTCGCCGATCGAGACCGACGCGCTGGTCAGGCTGGTGCTGTCCGGTGGCCTGACCGCGCAGCTCGCGGTCACGGGCACGGGTCCGCCCCCGGCGCATGACGAGATCACCGTCGTCGGGGAGCGCGGCACGCTGTCGATCTCCTCGGCCGCCGGCACCGCCCTGCACCGCGACGGCGTCACCACGTGGCTGCACCGGCCCGACCCCGGCGACATCCCCGGCGCGTTCGCCGCC
>NZ_JBEXUP010000014.1:0-97550 GCF_040614375.1 Nonomuraea sp. NPDC005983 | reverse complement strand
GGCCTGGTCGCGGCCGCGACGCCGCTGGCGGCGGCGTTCCCGCACGGCATGCACACGCTCGGGCACCAGGTCGTCGACGGGCGCGGGCTGGCCGGGCTCGGCCCCGCCCACGTCGCCGCGCTGGCCTGGTCGGTCGGCCTGATCGCCTGGCTGCTTGTCCACACTGTCCGCACCGCGGCCACGACCGTCTCCGAGCAGCGGCGCCAGCGGCTTCTGGTGGACGTCCTCGCCGACCGCTCCGCGGAGCACGACGCCTTCGTGCTGCCGAGCCGGGAGCCGGTGGCCTACTGCGTTCCCGGCCCCGAGGCCCGGATCGTGCTGAGCCGCGGCACCCTCGACCTGTTGAGCGGGCGGGAGCTGGCGGCGGTCCTCGCACACGAGCGCGCGCACGCGCACGGGCGGCACGACCTGCTCCTGCTGCCGTTCGTCGCGCTCGCGCGGGCCTTCCCCTGGCTGCCCGTCGCGCGGGCGGCGAGGCAGGCCGTGCCCGTCCTGCTGGAGATGCTCGCCGACGACCGGGCCCGCCGCGACCACGGTGACCGTGTGCTGGCGAGCGCCATCGTACGCATGATCACACCGTCGTCCGGCCCGTCGGCGGCGACGCCGGGGCTGGCCGACTCCGGGGTGGTGCAACGCGTGGAGCGGCTCCTGGGCGCGCCGGTCGCGGCGCCCCGATGGGTGCCCGCGGCCGCCTACTCCACCTCGGGGCTGCTGATGAGCGGGCCGGTAGCCGTCCTCACGGCCCCGCTGGTGTGCGGCCTCGTCTGGCCCGGCTGACAGCGGTTCACCGCGATCCCGGTATGACCACGCGCCCAACTTCTACGCTGTGTAGAATTTGGGCCGCCCTACCGAGGAGAGGTCGTGTCGGAACAACAGCAACGCGCCCAGGCCCGGCGTGCCAAGATCGAGGCCCTGCAGGCCCAGGACCAAGCCCAGGACAAGCGCAGGCGCGGCATCGCCCTGTCGCTGTCGGCGATCGGGGCGTTCGTCGTCGTGCTCGCCGCCGTGCTCGTCGTCGCCAAGGTCGGCTCGACCACCGACGAAGGCGGCGCCCAGGTCGTCCGCCCCGACAGCCACCGCCTCCAGACGGCCGCCGACGGGAAGGTCACCCTCGTGGAGTTCCTCGACTTCGAGTGCGAGGCATGCGGCGCGGCCTTCCCCGTGATCGAGCAGCTGCGCGAGCAGTACACCGGCAGGGTCACCTTCGTGGCGCGCTACTTCCCCATCGCCAGCCACTTCAACGCCGAACGCGCCGCCCGCGCGGTCGAGGCCTCCGCCCAGCAGGGCAAATTCGAGGCCATGTACCAGCGGATGTATCAGTCGCAGAAGCGCTGGGCGGAGAAGAAGACGCCGGCCGACGAGCTGTTCCGGTCCTTCGCCCAAAGTCTCGGCCTGGACATGGCCACCTGGGAGAAGGCCTACCAGGCGCCCGCCACCCTGACGCGCATCAACAAGGACGTCGCCGACGGCAAGGCGCTCGGCGTCGAGGGAACCCCCACCTTCTTCCTCAACGGCAAGAAGATCCAGCCCCGCTCCACCGACGACATCAAGGCGGCCATCGATGCTGCGCTCGCCGGCTGACAGCGCCGCGCCGGCGGCCGAACCGGTCGACGAGCGCGGCTTTCCCCGGCTGCTGCCGCGGTTGATGCTGGTCGGCGGCCTGATCGGGCTGGCGGCGGCGTTCGTCCTCGCGGTCGAGAAGATCGCGCTGCTGAAGAACCCCGGCTACGTGCCCAGTTGCAGCATCAACCCGGTGCTGTCGTGCGGCTCCGTGATGACCACCCCGCAGGCGGAGGTGTTCGGCTTCCCCAACCCCTTGCTGGGCATCGCCGCCTTCGCCGTGGTGACGACGGTCGGGGCGGCCCTGCTGGCCCGAGCCGAGTTCCCGCGCTGGTTCTGGCTCGGCCTGCAGGCCGGGGTCACCGCCGGGGTGGTGTTCGTGCACTGGCTGATCTACCAGAGCCTCTACGTCATCGGGGCGCTCTGCCCGTACTGCATGATCGTCTGGACGGTGACCACGGGCTCGCGGCCTCCCGCGCCGGACTGGACGGGGTCGTCGCGCTCGACCTCCAGCGCCTGGACCGGCTCCTGTCGCTCGACACCGAGTCGATGACCGCCACGTTCGAGCCCGGACTGCGCGCACCCGACGCCGAACGGCTGCTCGGCGAGCACGGGCTGACCCTGGGGCACTTCCCGCAGTCCTACGAGTACGCCACGCTGGGCGGTTTCGCCGCCGCCAGGTCCAGCGGGCAGGCTTCGGCCGGGTACGGGCGCTTCGACGACCTGGTCGTGGCCCTGACCGTCGCCACCCCCGAGGGCACCCTGGAACTGGGGCGCGCGCCCAGGTCCGGGGCCGGGCCCGACCTGCGCCAGCTCATCCTCGGCTCCGAGGGCGCGTTCGGGGTCATCACCTCGCTGCGGCTGCGGCTGCGGGTGCGGCGCGCGCCCGCCGAGCGGGTGTACGAAGGGTGGCGGTTCGGGTCGTTCCAGGAGGGTTCGGCCGCGCTGCGGGCGCTCGCCCAGGACGGCCCGCTACCCACCGTGCTGCGGCTCTCGGACGAGACCGAGACCATGATCGGGCTCGCCAGGCCGGACGCCATCGGCGGCGGCGACACCGGCTGCCTGGTGATCGCGGGCCACGAGGGCGCGTCCGTGGCGGGGCGGCGCGAGCAGGCGGCGGCCGTGCTGGAGCGGCTCGGCGGAGTCCCGCTCGGCCCCGAGCCGGGCGCGGCGTGGGAGCACGGTCGCTTCTCCGCCCCCTACCTGCGCGACTCGCTGCTCGCCGTAGGGGCGACCGTCGAGACGCTGGAGACGGCCGGTTTCTGGAGCAACCTGCCCAGGCTGTACGACGCGGTACGGCTCGCACTGCTCGGGGCGCTCGGGTCGCCGCTGGTCATGTGCCACATCTCGCACGTCTACGAGACAGGGGCGTCGCTGTACTTCACCGTGGTGACCGCCCAGGACGAAGACCCCGTCGCGCAGTGGGCACGCGCCAAGGAGGCGGTGAACGCGGCCATCGTCGAGGCCGGGGGGACCATCTCGCACCACCACGGCGTCGGCCGCGACCACAGGCAGGCGTACGCGGCCGAGGTGGGGCCGCTCGGCGTGGAGATCCTGCGAGCGGTCAAGGCGCGGCTCGACCCGGCGGGCATCCTGAACCCCGGCGTGCTGGTGCCCTGAGGCGCCCGCCGCCTCTGTGCCCCCTGTGCCCCCTGTGCCCGCGTGCTCCCCGTGCTCCCTGTGCTCCCCGTGCCCCCGCGTGGCTAGCCGGGTGGGTCCACCGCCTTCGCCGCCTCCGTGGCGGCCTCGGCGGCCTCGCCGAACCTCTGCAGCGCCTCGTACACCTCCGCCAGCGTCGACAGGCAGGTGACCAGCGGCGCGCCGCGCGCGGGGCGGGCGAGCGCGACCGCCTCCAGCGCGAGCGGCAGCGCCTCCTCCGCGCGCCTGCGCCTCAGCAGCAGCCTGGCCGTGGTGCGCAGCGACCGGACGAGCAGCTGCGTGTGCTCGGCCGGGTCGCGCGCCGCCAGATCCCTGCTGAGGGACACCGCCTTCATCGCGTTCTTCATGGCGCCCTGCCCCCAGCGCGGCTGGGTCTGGGCGTACGCGAGCAGGCCCTCGACCTGCTCCACCCCCGTGGTGCTCCGCCGGGTCGCATCATCCGATCCGTTACGGGCCATAGCAGCCCCCTTCGCGGCGACAACCGCTTGCTTGGGGCGTGAGGCTACACCATGGTGAACCTTCTGTGTTCCTAACGGTACGGAGCGTTCATGGTGTGTGCGCCGAAGATCGCGGCCAAGATAGGGACATGGTGGAAGTAACGGCTGAGCGCGGAAAGCAGCTTTCGTCCCGGGTGTCGGAGGAGGGAGCAGGCTGGTCCTGCACGCAGATCGGCACGTTCGCCCAGCTCAGACCCGGCAGGAAGGGCTTCACCTGGTTCAACGCGCGCACGCTCTGGAGATCGCGCAACGAGATCCTCTCCGGTCTGTTCGGTGACCCGTCCGGGCAGGTGCGCCGGCGGTGGGTGGCCGAGCAGGAGGCGCGCGGCGCCGACCCCGGCTTCCGCATCCGCCCCGACGTCGGCGACAGCTTCGACTTCCTGCTGCTCGGCGACACGGGCGAGGGCGACGCCTCCCAGTACGCGGTCGTGCCCGGCCTGCTCAAGGTGGGCGATGGCACGTCCTTCGCGGTCATCGCCAGCGACGTGCTGTACCCGGCGGGCTCGGGCAACGAGTACGGCGACAAGTTCTTCCGCCCCTACCAGGACTACGACGCGCCCATCTACGCGGTCCCCGGCAACCACGACTGGTACGACGGGCTCGGCGGCTTCATGCGCGTCTTCTGCGACGCCCCGCCGCTCAGGCCGAAGCCCGAGCGCGGCTTACGCGGCCTGCTGTGGCGCAAGCCCGAGCCCATCGACGAGCGGCGGCTGGCCGAGGCGCGCAAGCTCAGGAGCCGGCCGTCACAGCAGGCCACGGAGCAGGCCGCGCAGCCGGGGCCGTACTGGGTGATCGAGTCGGACAGCCTGCTCGTCGTCGGCGTCGACACCGGCATCAAAGGGACGATCGACCGTCAGCAGGCCGACTGGCTGCGGCGCGTCTCGCGCGACCCGCGCCCGAAGATCCTGGTCACCGGCAAGCCGATCTACACGCGCAACGAGTACAAGCCGTCCCCCCTGGAAGGCGGCGGCACGATCGACGACATCATCCGCGACCCCGCGCACCGCTACGTGGCCGCCATCGGCGGCGACGTGCACAACTACCAGCGCTACCCGGTCAAGGTCGGCGACCGGGTGATCCAGTACATCGTCTCGGGCGGCGGCGGCGCGTTCATGCACGCCACCCACACCATCCAGCGCGTGGACGTGGCGGGCGTGCACGAGGACGACTTCAGGTGCTACCCGCTGCGCGGCGACTCCCTGTCGTTCTACAGCCAGCTCTACGCCAAGCGGCTGCGGATGAAGTGGATCTACCTCACCCCCGACGAGGCCTCCTGCATCATGTCGGAGCAGATCGGCAACGACCCGGTCCGGCCGCTCGGCCAGGTGAGGATCACCCGCCGGATGCGGTGGGCGGCGCGGCTGCTCGGCTCCTGGCCGATGCCGTTCAGGCTGCCCGTCGCGACGGTCTTCCACCGCTACCTGTCGGAGCTGTCCGACTGGGACACCCCGCCGTTCTTCAAGCAGTTCCTGCACCTGTCGGTCACCCCGGAGACGCTCAAGGTGCGCTGCTTCGCCGCCACCGGCTGCCGGACCCAGGAGCTCGACCCTCCGCTGGAGGACGAGGTCAGCATCAGTTTGTCGTAGCCGTTTGGCACGCTTGGGGCGTGTACGTAGTGGTGGCGGGCGAGACAGTGCTCGAGACGGCGCTCGCGCCGGGCGGGCCGGCCAGGCGACCGGAAGACCTGGCACAGGCCGTGCGAGAGCTGGAGGCCGGGCGGCCCCCGGGCAGGCGGTGGGTGTGGGCCGACACCCGCGAGGCGTACCCGCTGCTGCTGGCCGCCGGCGTGCGCGTGTCGCGCTGCCACGACCTCGCGCTCACCGAGGGGCTGCTGCTCGCCTGCGAGGGCCGCTTCGGCGAGCCGCGCTCGGCCAGGGCTGCCCACGCCCGCCTGCACGGGCTGCCGGTACCCGACGAGCAGCCCAGCATGCCCGGCACGCTGTTCGCGCCCGAACCCCTCGACGCCGAGGCGGTGGCCGAGGTGCTCGCCGACCAGTTGCGGCGCATCGACGCGCTGCCGGAGCCCGGCAGGTTCAGGCTGCTGGTCGCGGCCGAGTCCGCGGGCGCGCTGATCGCGGCTGAGATGGGCCACGACGGCATGCCGTGGCGGCGCGACATCCACGACGAACTGCTGACCGAGCTGCTCGGTCCGCGGCCGGTGCACGGCATGCGGCCCGCCAAGCTGCAGGCGCTGGCCGACGAGGTGTCGGCGGCCTTCGGCCACCCCGTCAACCCCGACTCGGTGCAGCAGCTCGTCAAGGCGTTCAAGACGGCGGGCGTGGCGCTGAAGACGACCCGGTCGTGGGAGCTGAAACAGGTCGACCACCCGGCGGTCGCGCCCCTGCTCGCCTACAAGGAGCTGGCCAGGCTGCACAGCTTCCACGGCTGGGTGTGGGCCGACCAGTGGGTGCGCGACGGGCGCTTCCGTCCCGAGTACGTGGTGGGCGGCGTGGTGTCGGGGCGCTGGGCCACCAGCGGCGGCGGCGCGCTGCAGATCGCCAAGTCGATGCGCAGGGCCGTGGTGGCCGACGACGGCTGGGCGCTCGTCGTCGCCGACGCCGCGCAGCTGGAGCCGCGCGTGCTGGCCGCGATGGCCGGCGACGTCGGCCTGGCCAGGGCCGCCGGCGAGATCGACCTGTACTCGGCGCTGGCCAGGTCGTTCGGCGGCGAGCGCGGCAACGCCAAGATCGCGATGCTGTCGGCCATGTACGGCGGCACCAGCGGCGACGCGTCCAAGCTGCTCGCGGTCATGCGCCAGCGCTTCCCGAAGGCCTACCAGTTCGTCGAGGACGCGGCCAAGGCCGGCGAGGACGGCCGGCTCGTCCGGTCCTGGCTGGGGCGTACCAGCCCGCCGCCGTCCGAGCGGTGGAAGGAGCTCGTGTCGGGGCCCGAGGGCAGCAGGGCGGCCCGCGACCGGGGCAGATTCACCCGCAACTTCGTCGTGCAGGCCACCGCCGCCGAGTGGGCGCTGGCGCTGATGGCGGTGCTGCGCGGGCTGCTGCCCGCCCCGTCCAGGCTGGTGTTCTTCCAGCACGACGAGGTCATCGTGCACTGCCCGCTCGACCAGGCCGAACAGGTCATCGCCGCGGTGTCGGCCGCTGCGGCGGAGGCGTCCAGGCTGCTGTTCGGGCCGACGCCGGTGCGCTTCCCGATGGAGGCGGTCGCGGTCAGCTGCTACGCCGACGCCAAGTGACCCCGGTCCGTCGCACGCCGGTCAGCTGTGCGCCGGGTGGCCGGCGGTCGGTTCGGCGCCTGGTGACCGGCCGTCAGCCGCCGGTCCGGCGCCAGACGAGCAGCAGCCAGAGCCCCGCGGCCGTCACCATCACGCCCACCGTCACACCGAGCACGCCGTACGACAGGATGCCCACGATCGCGCCCGCGATGATCGTGCCGGTCGCGCCGCACACGTTCATGATCAGGTCCGACAGGCCCTGAACGGCCGGGCGGCGCTCCAGCGGCACCGACTCCGACACCAGCGCCGAGCCCGCCACCAGGCCGCACGACCAGCCCAGCCCGAGCAGGACCAGGGCCGCCGTCACCTGCCAGACCCGGTGCCCCGCCGTCCCCGCCAGCGCCGCCGCGCTGAGCAGCAGCGCCATGCCCATCAGCAGCACCGGGATCTTGCCCGCCTTGTCCGCCAGCCAGCCCGCCACCGGCGACATCAGGTACATCCCGGCGATGTGCAGGCTGATCACCAGGCCGATGACGTCCAGGGTCGAGCCGTCGTGGTGGAGCTTGACCGGGGTCATGGACATCACCGACACCATCGCCGTGTGGCTGACCGCGATCATCACCAGCGCCCTGCGGGCCATCGGAGTGGTGCGCAGCGTCTGCCAGGCGTCCCGCACCGTGCGGGTGCGCCTGCCGGTGTCATGCTGGGTGCCGTCCAGCTCCCTGGCCAGCTTCAGCGGGTCGGGACGCAACCCCACGATGATGATCACCAGCGACAGGGCGAACGCGAGGGCCGCGAACGCGAACGGGCCGGCCTTCTCCGCCAGGCCCGCCTGTATCCCCAGTTGGTCGGCGGGTTTGGCCAGGTTCGGCCCAGCGACGGAGCCGATCGTGGCGGCCCACACGACCAGCGACAGGTGACGGGCCGCGTGCCCCTGCGGTGACAGGTCGGTCGCGGAGTAGCGCGCGGCCAGGTTGCCCGCGCTGCCGCCGCCGACCAGCACCAGCCCGGCGAGCAGCAACGGCCAGTTGCCCATGCTGATCGCGGCCACCGAGATCGCGCACCCGGCCAGCGCCGCCACGTACGCCAGAGCCAGGCCCGCCCGCCGCCCGCCCCCGCTGGACGCCTTCGCGGTCGGCAGGGCCAGCAGGGCCGCGCCCAGGACGGTCGCGGTGCCGGCCAAGCCGCTGATGACCGTGGACCCCGACAGCTCGTCGACCACCACCGAGCTGAGCGCCAGGCCGACGGCCACCCCCACTCCACCGACGATCTGCGCCGCGGACAGGACGCTGAGGGTCCGGCGCTGGATGCTGCGGATGCGATCTGCAGGGGAGATTGGGGGCTTTGTGGGGGTGCTGGTCACCCGTGAAGTCTCGCATAGTCCCCGAGATCCACCCAAAGGCGACAGCGAGCCCCCCACGAAACCAGCCCGCTCGCCCCGTGAGCCGCCCCTGGGCTGGTGCTTGTGGCCGAGGGGCGTCTTCGGGGGAGGACGGTGGGCGCGCCTCCGAAGGAAGCCGGCGGTGTTCCGGGGAGGGGCCGGGGCGGCTCTGCGGGCTGGCGGTGGTTCCGAGGGGGAAGCCGGTGAGGACGGCTCGGCAGCGAGGCGGCGGTGGGTCTCCCGGGTCAGAGGACGGTCCAGATGGCGACCGTCCTGCGTTCGGCGGTGGGCACGACGCGCAGGGGCGCGGCGTGCGGGCCGGTGAGCGTCAGGGTGTCGCCGTCGAGGTGCGGCAGGCAGGCCAGCATCCTGGGCACCTTGCGCGCCGTCAGCATCTCGCCGTGCTCGTCGGTGACGACGTACCGGCGGTCGCCGGCCAGCCCCCACGGCTGCACCTCGGCCTCGTCGACGTCGTGACCGCTGGTGGACTTCACCGGATAGAAACGGATGCTCGCCAGCTTCATGCGGCCGACCGTACCGCACGGTCACCCCGGCGAATCGGGCGCTTTCGCGGGACGGTCAGCCGGGCCGGTGGAAGGTGTCGAAGAAGACTCTGCGGGTCTGCGCCTGGTCGTCCCACTTGAGTTCCGGCATGTCGAAAGTGATCTTGAAGGCGGTGCTGTCGTCGATCGTGACGTGCCTGGTCAAAGCGTGCATCGGGACGCCGTTGGCGAGCGTGTAGGTGTACTCCCAGTCGGCGGCCTTCCAGGTGCGGTAGCGGGCCCGCTGGAGCTGCACCTGGATGTAGCCGTCGACGCGGCCGGCCGCCTCCTCGCGGCCCAGCTCCGACAGGCCGCCGTCCGGCTGCGGGGGCGCCTGCTCGACCGTGATCTTGATGCCGGAGTCCTTGGGGCCGGTGAAGGTGGTCCTGCCGCCCGAGGCCGCCGCCTTCCAGTTCGCCGGGACGGCCACCGAGAGCCCGGCGGGCGTGTGCTTCTTGTAGCCCTCCGGCGGGGGCGACGCCTCCGGCTGCGCGGCCGCGGCGCTCGTGGGGGAGGTGGACGCGCCGGTCTTCGGCGCGTGGGAGCCGCCGGAGGTGGCGAACAGGACCACCGCCGTCACCGCTCCGGCCGCGGCGATCCCGGTCACGATCAGGCGGATTGTCGGCCGCCCGTCGCGCAGCCAGCCGCCCGTGTCCGGGCTGCGCCTGCCCTTGGTGGCCCGCTCGGCCTGGCCGGACCTGCTCGAGGTGCGCCGGTGGTCGAGGTCGCGTGCCAGCTCGCGAGAGTGGTCACGCAGGTCGTCCGGGGACGCCATCGGCCACGGGGTGGCTCGGCTGTCACCGCCCAGCGGCAGGATCGGCTTCGGCTCCGGCGGCGCGGTGTGCGGGACGGGCAGCGCGTCCACCACGGGATGCGGCGCCGACGGGCTGCCGGACGGCGAGCTCTCCGGATGCGGGGAGTCGCCGAAGGAGGCGGTCTGCGGTCCCGTGGAGGCGCCGTGGGGGGAGTTCGACGGAGCCGGGCCGGTGGGGGCGCCGAAAGGGGAGAAGCGCTCCGGCGGCGAGGCGGCCGGGCGGTCCGGCGGGTCGAAGGGGGGCTGCTGGGGTCCGGAGCCGCTGCCGAAGGCGTCGAAGCCGGCCGCTCGGGGCGGCCTGCCGGCGCCGGTCCCGTCCTGCACGCTGTCGTACGCCGCGTGGCCGGCCATCGGGTCGTACGGGACCCGCACCGGCCCCGAAGGCGTCTCCACGATCCGCGAGGGCATCGGCCCCGACGGCTGGTCGAGCGGCGGCAGCAGGGCGGCCGGTGTCGAGTCGGTCCGCGTCGGCAGCGACGACGGCGCCTCCGTCCCGCGCGGCCGTACCGAGCCGTGCGCGTGCAGCACCCGCTCCAGCAGCTCCGCGGCCTGCTCCGAGGTCAGCCGCTCGACGGGGTCCTTGCGCAGCAGCCCCTCGATCACCGGCAGGAGCGCGCCCGCCCGCTGCGGCGTGATCGGCTCCTGCGTCAGCACCGCGCCGAGGACGGCGATCGCGTCGGGCCCCTCATAGGGCGGACGTCCCTCGACCGCCGCGTAGAGCGTGGCCCCGAACGACCACAGGTCCGCCGCCTGCGTGATCGACTGGCCCGACAGCCGCTCCGGCGGGACGTACGCCGGCGACCCCATGAGCAGCCCGGTCTGCGTGATCGTCACGTCGCCCTCGATGGCGGCGATGCCGAAGTCGGTGAGCACCACCCGGTCGGCCGTGAGCAGCACGTTGCCCGGTTTGACGTCACGGTGCAGGATGCCGGCCGCGTGCGCGTGCTGGAGCGCCTCCAGCACCCTGATGCCGATCTCCGCCGCCTGGACCACCGGCAGCGGCCCGCTCTGCCGCACCGCCTGCTCCAGCGACCAGGCTTGTACCAGCTCCATGACGATCCACGGCCGGCCGTCCTCCTCGACCACGTCGTGGACGGTCACGATGCTCGGGTGCGTCAGCCGCGCGGCCGATCTGGCCTCCCGCAGCATCCGCCGATAGGCGACCTGTTTGCCCGCGTGGTCCAGCCCGAAGGGCAGGATCAGCTCCTTGACCGCGACGTCACGGGCGAGCAGCACGTCGTGGGCGTGCCACACCATCCCCATGCCGCCCCTGCCGACCGGCGACATCAGCCGATAGCGCCTGCCGATCAGTCTCCCCTGGCTCTGCGGAGCGCCGCCCTCGGCGCCTGGGCCGTGGAGCAAGCGGTCGGCCATGTCCCGTCCCCATCCTCAGCCGCGCCGGTCACACGCGCCGCCGCGCGATCCTTCCAGATTATGAGGTTCGACACGATATGGCAGGTGATTCAGGAAGGGAAGCTGACCATCCCTTGACAATCACCTTGACCTGCTGAAACGCGCTTATTCAAAGGGGCTGCGCGGCCGAATCGGCGAGCGCGAGCAAGGCGCTCGTGAACGCCTCGGCAGGCGGGTTCACCAGGCCCGCACCCACCTGCCCGGTCCCCGCGACCCGCCCGGCGATTCCGGTGTTGACCACGGGCAGCAACCCCGTCCTGGCCACCAGCGTGACGTCGATGCCGACCGGTGTGCCGCGGAAGCCGAGCCCGGGAATCTGATATGCGGGGTGCTCGGCCAGCGTGATCTCGTACATCGACCGCGTCGCCGCCATCGCGTCGGACACCTCCCCGCCCACGAACCGGACGATGGCCGGAGCCGCCGCCATGGCGAACCCGCCCAGCCCGGACGTCTCGGTGATCGTCGAGTCGCCGATGTCTGGATTCGCGTCCTCCGGCCCGTACGCGCCCAGGTAGAGCCCGTCAGGGACGCCCGCGGGGCCCGTGAACCACCGCCCGCCCAGCCCCGACACCTGCACGCCGAAGTCCGTGCCGTTGCGGGCCATGGCCACGACCAGCGACGAGCCGGGCACGTCCCTGGCAGCGTCGGTGCTGACCTTGCCCGCGGCCATCCCGGCGTTGAGAAAGAAGTGGTCGTTGCCGTTGACGAAGCGCAGCACCTCCGAGGCGCTGCCCGGCGCGGCGTCGACCACCGCGGGGGCCAGCTCGCGCAGCAGCAGCGAGGTGGCCGCCCGGTTGCGGTTGTGCAGCTCGTCGCCCATCTGCAGGGCCTGCGCGATCAGCGCGCGCAGGTCGATCGGCCCGGTCAGCGCGAGCGCCGCCGACAACGCCGGGCCGAGCACCTGGTCCATCCACCGCAACCGGTCGATCACCTCCGGGCCGTAGGCGCCGTAGCGCAGCACCTTGCCCAGGCCCTCGTTGAGCGAGCAGTACGCGGTGCCGCCGTGTTCGGCGTCGCGCACCTCGAACATCCACATCGACGGGCTCACCACGCCCGCCATCGGGCCGACGGTCGCGTGGTGGTGACACGGTTCCAGGCGCACCCGTCCGGAGGCGAGCCGTGCCTCGGCGTCCTGCTCGTCGTCCGCGTAGCCCTCCAGCAGCATCGCGCCGACGAGCGCGCCGCGCAGCGGGCCCGACGCGCGCTCCCACTCGATGGGCGGGCCCGCGTGCAGGAACGTCCGCCCGGGCAGGTCCAGGACGTCCGACGCGCGCCGCACCCCCACCAGCTGCGGCAGCGCGGAGGTGAGCCTGCTGACGGCCAGCGCGTTCGCCTGCTCCCGCCGCGGGTCGGCGAGCACCGCCGCCAGCGCCTCGCCCGTGCCGGGCAGCGGCGGCCGCCACGCCACCGGAACGGTCTCCACGGCCTGCGCGTCGAGCGCCTCCTGGAGCAGCCCCGCGCCGACCGTGATCACGCGGGGTGCGGACGCGAGCAGCCGTCCGGGTGCTGTCACAGCAGGCTCCTCGCGTGACGGGCCGCCTCGGCGTTGGAGGTGAAAACCGTCGCGCCCGCCTCGCGGAACGCGGCGGCCTGCCGGTGCAGGTCCTGGGGGTCGCCCTCGGTGCCGACCAGCGCGACGACCACCGTGGCCGGGGCGCGGCTGATCGCGTGGGCCAGCGACGCCGCCGGGTCGGGATCGGCGCCGTGGCCGAGCACGACGTCCATCAGCACCACGTCGCCGGGCTCCGTCGCGGCGAGGGCTTCGAGCCGCAGCGTCGGGTCGATCATCGGATGCGCCCGGCCCCTGGTGTAGGCGTCGTCGCCGTAGTCGACGAACTCGCCGCGTCCGGCGATCAGCGCCGCCTCCGAGCACAGCGTCCCGCCCGAGTAGACGCCCCTCAGCCGGCCCCCCGCCTTCTTGCCCGACCAGCCCGGCCACGCCGGCCACGCCGGGACCGACCTGCCGAGCGTCCGCAACGCCTCCTCCGCCGCCTCCGTCAGGTCCTTCTCGCCGACGAACGCGGACACGACCGGCGTGCGCAGCGTCTCCACCACCTCCCGGACGTGCCGCGCCACCTCGGGCGCCGGCGGCTTGGAGACGAGCACGATCAGCGCGGTCGCCGGATCGTCGTCCAGCATCCGCAGGGCGCGGACCGTGGACCGGCCGCCGACCTCGGCGGACAGGTCCCTGCCGCCGACGCCGAGCACGTGGCTGACCCCCGTCCCCGCGAGGTCCAGCAGGGAGGTCACCTGCTGCGCGCCCGTCCCGGAAGCCGCCACCACGCCCACCGGCCCGGGACGCAGCACGTTCGCGAAGCCCAGCCCGGCGCCCGCGATCACCGCGGTGCCGCAGTCGGGGCCCATGACCAGCACGTCCCGCTCGTCGGCCAGCGTCTTGAGCAGCACCTCCTGGGCCACGGGGACGCCGTCGCTGAAGATCATCACGGGCAGTCCGGCCTGGATCGCGTCCATCGCCTCGCAGAAGGCGTGCTCGCCGGGGACCGACACCAGCACCAGGTCCGCCGGACGCCTGGCGGCCGAGCGGGTGGTGAGCGGCGGCTGCTCGGCCGCCTCGCCCGTGGACCTCGACAGCCGCGTCAGGTGGTCGTCGAGCTCGGCCACCGCCGCCCCGGCCTCCTGGCCGCGCAGGGCCACGAGAAGGTCGCCCGGCTCGGCCTCGGGAAGGGCGAAGCCGAGGTCACGGGCGAGGGCGAGGTTGAGCTCCGTGGCCATGGCGACGATCGCCACGTCCACGCCGGGCAGGCCGGAAAGCTGCCTGCTCACCCGCATGAGCGTGACCGAGTCGTGGTAGACGCCCCGCCTGAGCGACACGACGTCGGACGAGACAGCCCCGCCGCGAACGCCGCCAGACCCGCTCACCGAGGCCCCCACGGACACCGCTCGGTGATCTTGCCCCTTCGTGCACGCCACCCGGCCCGCGTCGTCCTGACCCGTCGCGCACGCCGTGCGGGCCGCCTCATCGGGGCCCGCCGAGGGCGAGGACCGCGGACAGGCCGATCGCGATGCCCTGGGCCAGGTCCGCGCCCGAGGTGTGGCCCAGACGGTGCAGGCGGCGCAGCGCCGGTTCCAGCGCCTGGCCGCCGGTGAGGCCGCGCAGCACGGCGATCACCTCCGGGCTGGCCTCGCCCCGGGCGGCGCAGTGCAGGAGCGTCGCCGAGATCGCGGTGGTGCGGGTGCGGGCGTCGTAGGTGACGGCGGCCGCCAGCCAGTCGGCCAGCCAGACCGCCCGGCCCGTGCCCGCCGCCCTCCCGAGCTGCCGCAACGTCACCAGCAGCCCGGCGAGGACGTCGTCGCCGCTCGGCGTCAGCCCGGGCCCCAGCCCGACCAGCTGCTCCGCCGCGCTCACCGCCCCCAGCAGCCACCCCTTCGCGCAACTCTCCGCCAGCGCCTCGACCACGCTGTTGCCCACCAACCCGGGGACCTGCCAGGCGCCCCCTTCCCGCTGGCAGCCGCTCTCGGGAGGCTTCTCGCGATGCGGGTCCGGGCCGCTCCCGGGGAAGCTCTCCCTCCGCTGCGGGGCGGTCCGGGGCTCTGCCTCGGCAGTCAGGAGCTCCAGGTGGTCGAGGGACGCCGCCAGCCGCGCCCGGGCGACCTCGCCCAACGGCGGCGCGGGGTCCCACCAGCGTCGGGCGCGCAGGCTCAGGGGCCCCAGCTCGACCGTCCCGTCGCCCACCAGGGCCTCGTCACCCACCGTGACCCGCGGAAGGCCGGTCGACAGCAGAACCGAGTTCGGCAGGCGCGTCGCCTCGCCGGTGATGACCGCGAGCACCGACGGCTCGAGATCCGTCCTGACCTCGAGATACACCCCCGCCGGGAAGGCGGCGAGCACCCTGGCGGGACGGCGCTGCGACTCCAGGACGGGCCGCGTCGCGGCGCTGGCCGCACCCGTGACACGCGTGCGCGCCCGCCTCACGTGAGTACCGACGGTCACGGAACCTCCCTACCGACCCTGGACCTGACCGTAGAACGGCCCCGCAACCCTCCGTACGGAGAAATTTGCCAACAGTCAGCGGGAAGGTTGGCTCTTCCTGACAGACCGTTTCTGGGGTCACAATCACCCCATGGAGCCCCCCGTCCGACTCGCCAGCACCGGCACGATCATTCACGGCGTATCCGTCGGCGAGGTGCTCGGCGTCTCGACCCTGGCGGACGCCCAGCTGATCGCGGGGGAGAGGGGGCTCGGCCGCATCGTGCAGCGCCTCAACGTGATGGAGGTGCCGGACATCCTGCCCTGGGTGAAGCCGCACGAACTGCTGCTCACCACCGGCTACCCGCTGCGTAACACGCCGCAGTCGCTCGGCCGCCTGGTCGCCGACCTGGACGAGCGCGGCCTGGCCGCCCTGGGGATCAAGCTCGGCCGCTACGTGGACGAGCTGCCGCCCGAGATGGTCGAACAGGCCGACAGGCTCGGCTTCCCGCTGATCCTGCTGCCGAACGACGTCGGCTTCGACGACATCCTCAACCAGGTGCTCACCGACATCCTCAACCGGCAGGCCGCCGCGCTGGCCCGCGCGGAGGAGGCGCATCGGGCGCTGGTGCAGGTCGTGCTGGCGGGCGGCGGGCTGAACGAGGTGACGGCCGAGGTGGCGGGCCTGCTCGACGTGGCGGTGGCCGCGGTCGACGGCGGCGGACGGGTGCTGGCCGCGGCCGGACCGCCCGAGCATGTGGGCGCCCTGCGTGAGTCGGTCGCCCACGCGGGCCCGCCGATCACACCGGCCCGCCCGCTCTCCGCCAGACCAACCCGCACCTCGGCGGGGTACGAGGCCGCCGCCTCGGCAGGGGCCGGCGAGACCGTCCCCGGTGTGGCGGGTCGCGGGCGCGATTTCGTCTCGGTGCCCGTCGTCGCGCAGGGCCACCACCACGGCCGCATCGTCGCCTACAGCCCGGCCGGCGCCATCCGCGACAGCGACGTCGGCATCCTCGAACGCGCCGCCACGGTCGCCGCCCTCGTCGTCACCACGCAGGAGGCGGTCAACGCGGTCGAAAGCAAGTACCGCGCCGACTTCCTGCGTGACGTCCTCACCGGCAGGGCGGGCACCGCCGAGCGGATCACCGCACGGGCCAGGGCGTTCGGCTGGGACCTGCAACGACCGGTCACCGTCCTGGTGGCCGAGTTGGACCCCGACGGCGACGAGCGCAGCGCCCAGGACCGGCTGGTGTCGTGCTGGACCGCCGCGATGCGCCGCCACGACCCGCGCGGCGCGGTGGCGGGGTTCTCCCACGAGGTGGTGGCCGTGCTCGACGCCACCGTGGACGCCGCCCGAGTCGCCAAGGACGCCGCCTCCGCCTTCGCCGACATCCCGCCGGCCACGTTCTCGACCGGGACGTCCCGCCCGTCGCCCGGCGTCGACACACTGCCGGAGGCGTACTCGCAGGCGCTGAAGGCGGCCAGGGTCGGACGCCAACTCCACGGCCCCGGCGCGGTCGCCCACTTCGACCAGCTCGGCGTCTACCGGCTGCTGTCGCTGGTGAACGACACCGACGAGCTACACGCCTTCGTCCGGGAGACGCTCGGGCCGCTGGCCTCCGACGACGACGCGGAGAACGCCGACCTGCGCCGCACCCTGCAGGTGCTCCTGGAGACCAATCTGAACGTGGCGGAGACGGCCAGGCGGCTGCACTTCCACTACAACACCCTCCGCTACCGCATCGGGAAGCTCGAACGGCTGCTCGGCAGCTTCACCGAAGACCCGCACCTGCGGCTCAACCTCACCCTGGCCCTGCACGTGCTGCGGATGCGCGGCATCTAGGCTTGGGTGCCGTGGACCTGGACTTCGAACTGCAATCCGACTACATCCCGCTGTGTGACCTGCTGAAGTACTGCGGCATCACGGAGACGGGCGGCATGGCCAAGCACCTGATCGCCGAAGGGCTGGTGTCGGTGGACGGCGAGCTGGAACTACGCAAAACCGCCAAGATCCGTGCCGGTCAGGTGGTCACGGGCGAAGGATTCTCGATCCACGTGGCGTAGCGAGTCTTACGACGCCGCCGATGTGGCGCGGCCTGGCGAGCGTACGCGGAGAAGAAGTCGTCGTCGGCTCCGACGGGGCGAAGTACTACCGCCCGTCCCACTGGTTCTGACGGAGTGGCTGACGGCCAGGCGCGTTCCTGGCGTCGCGGTCCTCCCGTCATCCGAAGGACCGCGACCGGTGACGGCGCAGAGGGAGATCGCTGGGGGAAATGGGAAATGTGCGAGAGGGGAGGTCTGGTCAGGGAGGGAGATTTGGCAGATCATGCCGGTGTAGCGGCACGCCGACCGACCTGATGTGCCCGCAACGACCCGGACCGACGCTCTGACGACACCAAGCCCGACGAACACCAAGCCCGACGACGAAGCGCAAACGACGACGAAGCTCGAACGACGAGGCTCGAACGACAGCACCGTGCAAGGGGCGCCTGCGGGGCGGTGCTCGAACCGGTGGCCCGGAAAGAGGGGCTTTCATGGTTTTGGGGTGGACCAAACACGGCGACGGCAAGCACCTGGCTCCCGGAGAGGTCGTCAGGCCGGACGAGCGGCTGACCTGGCCGCGCATGGTGGGCTTCGGCGCCCAGCACGTGGTGGCGATGTTCGGCGCGACCTTCGTCTTCCCGCTGGTGATGGGGCTCGACCCGAACGTCGCGATCATGATGTCGGGTGTCGCGACGATCCTGTTCCTGCTGATCGTCCGCGGCAAGGTGCCGAGTTACCTGGGCACCAGCGCGTCGTTCGTGGGTGGCGTGCTCGCGATCAGGGCGGTGTTCGGCGGCGACACCGCAGGAGCGGACGCCATCGTCACCGGCGCGATCCTGATCGCCGGATTCGTGCTGTTCCTGGCGGGGCTGGCCGTGCACGTCATGGGCGTCCAGATCATCCACCGGATCTTCCCGCCCGTGGTCACCGGCGCGGTGGTCATGCTGATCGGGTTCGGGCTGGCGTACGTGGTGGCCGACGTCTACTGGCCGCAGGACCAGTGGATGGCGCTGGTCACGATGCTGGTGACGTTCGTGCTCGTGGTGGCGTTCAAGGGGTTCGTCGGGCGCATCGGCATCCTGATCGGGCTGGTCGCCGGGTTCGCGCTGTCGTGGGTGGCCGACCGCCTCTTCGGACAGGTCCCGGCCTACTCCGACGGGACGCTCAAGATCCCGGCGCATCCGCGGGTGGACCTGTCCAAGATCGGCGACGCCCCCTGGATCGGGCTGCCCGACTTCCACCTGCCGGACTTCAAGATGTCGGCGGCGCTGCTCGTCCTGCCCGCCGTGATCGCGCTGATCGCGGAGAACATCGGCCACGTCAAGGCCGTCGGCGAGATGACCGGGACGGACGTCGACCCGTACGTCGGGCGCGCGGTCGCCGCCGACGGCGTCGCCACCGTGGTCGCCAGCGCGGTCGGCGGCTCGCCCACCACCACCTACGCCGAGAACATCGGCGTCATGGCCGCCACCAAGGTGTACTCGACCGCCGCGTACTACATCGCGGGCGTGATCGCGATCCTGTTCGGGCTCTGCCCGAAGTTCGGGGCGCTGGTGTCCGCCACGCCGTCCGGCGTGCTGGGCGGCGTCACCGTCATCCTGTACGGCATGATCGGCCTTCTCGGCGCGAAGATCTGGATCGAGAACCGGGTGGACTTCGCCGACCCGGTGAACATGGTTCCGATCGGCGCGGGCATCATCCTGGCGATCGGACCGGTGAAACTCTTGATCAGCGGCGACTTCAGGCTCGAGGGGATCGCGCTCGGCACCATCGTGGTGGTGGGCGGCTACCACCTGCTGCGCGCCATCGCGGGGCCGGCGCCCGCGGCGGCGGTGCCTCCGCCTGCCGGAACCGGGGGCGACGCCGGGTGAAGCCGCCGCCGTTCGAGCACCACGCCCCTCGCGAACTGGGCGAGGCCCTGGACGTCCTGGCCAGGGTGGGGGCGCGCGGCAAGGTGCTCGCGGGCGGGCAGAGCCTGATTCCCATGCTGAACATGCGGCTGGCCGCGCCGGAGCACCTGGTCGACATCAACCGCGTCGCGTCGCTGGCCACGGTGGAGGCCGGCCCGCTCGGCGTCACGGTGGGCGCGATGGCCAGGCACACGCAGGTCGAGCGGGCCCGGGCGCATCCGCTGCTCACCCGGGCGCTCCGGCTGGTCGCCCATCCGGTGATCCGCAACCGCGGCACGGTGGTCGGCAGCCTGGCCCACGCCGACCCGGCAGCCGAGCTTCCCGCCGTGCTGGCCGTGCTGGGCGGTTCCGTCCGGCTGGCCCGCGCGGTCCGCGCGACGCCGGGGGCGGGCGGCGGCGCGGTCCCGGCAGCGGGTGAGGGCGGGGTCGCCGTCCGGGACGTGGGCGCGGCCGAGTTCTTCGTCGGTCCGATGGAGTCGGCCGTCGAGCCCGGCGAGCTGGCCGTCTCGGCGTTCTTCCCCGCGCTGCCCGAGCGGTCGGGGAGCGCGTTCTGCGAGGTGGCCAGGCGGCACGGCGACTACGCGCTGGCCGGGGTGTGCGCGGTGGCCACCCTGGACGAGGACTTCCACCTCGCCGCGGCCCGCGTCGCCTGCATCGGCGTGGGCCCGGTGCCGCTCGTCGTGGACGTGAGCGAGCTGTGCGGCAACCGGCCGTCCTCGGGCGTCGCCTGGGCGGAGGTGGCGCGGGCCGTCCAGGACCGGACGGAGCCGGAAGGCGACATCCACGCGAGCGCCGCGTACCGCCTGCACCTGGTCGGCGTGCTCGCCGAGCGGGCGCTGAAAGAGGCGGTGGCCGACGCCATGACCGGACGGTGAGAGGGAGCGGACGGTGGAGCGCGAGATCACGCTGGTGGTGAACGGCACGGTGCGGCGGGTGCGGGTGCCCGGGCGGCGGCTGCTGTCCGACTGCCTGCGCCAGGACCTCGGCCTGACCGGCACCCACGTCGGGTGCGAGCACGGCGTGTGCGGGTGCTGCACAGTCCTGCTGGACGGCGAGCCGGTGCGCTCCTGCCTCACGTTCGCCGTCAGCGTGGACGAGTGCGAGATCACCACCGTCGAGGGCCTGGCCCGCGAGGGAGCGCCGTCGCCTGACCTGAGGAGCGAGGGAGCGCCGTCGCCTGGACTGAGGAGCGCAGGGAGCGCAGCGACCGGAGCGACGAGGGAAGGCGACGGGTCTCAGCGACCGAGCCGCCTCCACGGAGTGGAGGCCATGAGCGCAGCCATGAGCCCAGTGCAGCGCGCCTTCGCCGAGTGCCACGGCCTGCAGTGCGGCTTCTGCACCCCCGGCTTCCTGTGCACGGTGACGGCCCTGCTCAGGCAGAACCCCGCGCCGACCGACGAGGAGGTCCTGGAGGGCATCTCGGGCAACCTGTGCCGGTGCACCGGCTACCAGAACATCGTCAAGGCGGTGCACCGCGCGGCCGAGCTCCTCGCGGAGGAGGCCCCGGCAGGGCAGGGTGAGCGGCGATGACGACCAGGTTGTTCGGCGAGCCCGTCCAGCGCAAGGAGGACCCCAGGCTGCTCACCGGGCAGGGCCGCTACGTCGACGACCTGGGCCGCGACGCGCTGGTGGCGGCGTTCGTCCGCTCGCCGCACGCGCACGCCCGCATCCGCGACATCGACGTGTCGGCCGCGCTCGACGTCGAGGGGCTGGTGGCCATCTACACCTGGGAGGACCTGCCCGAGCGGGTGGGCCGCCCGCTGCCGTTGCTGATTCCGCACCCCGCGCTCACCCACGGCCGCACCGCCCACCCCCTGGCGAAGGACGTGGTCAGGCACGTCGGCGAGCCCGTCGTCATGGTCGTCGCCACCGACAGGTACCTGGCCGAGGACGCCTGCGCGCTGATCGAGGTCGACTACGAGCCACTCAAGCCGGTCGTCGGCCTGGAGGAGGCGGCGCACGGCGCCACCCTCGTCCACGAGGACGTGCCGGGCAACGTGGGCGCGCACCTGGTGCAGGAGGTGCCGTCGCCCGCCGGGCTGGGCGCGCGCGAGGTGATCGAGGCCGCGCCCCACACGCTGGCGTTCCGGCTCGACATCGAGCGCAGCGCCAGCATGCCCCTCGAAGGACGCGGCGTGCACGCCCGCTGGGACGGCACGGACCTGCGCGTCCACTCCAGCACCCAGACCTCCACCAGCGTCAGGATGGCCGTCGCGGCGGCGCTCGACCTGCCGCTGCCGCACGTCGAGGTGATCGCGCCGGACGTCGGCGGCGGGTTCGGCGTGAAGATCGTCCACCCGTGGCCGGAGGAGGTGCTGGTGCCGTGGGCGGCGATGGTGCTCGGCCGCGAGGTCAAGTGGACCGAGGACCGGCGCGAGCACTTCATCGCGTCGGCGCACGAGCGGGGGCAGGTGCAGCACGTCCGGGTCGGGTTCGACGACGACGGGCGGGTCCTGGGGCTGGACGTGACGATCCTGCACGACCACGGCGCCTACACCCCCTACGGGATCATCGTCCCGATCATCACCTCCACCCAGTTGCTGGGCCCGTACAAGATCGGGGCCTACCGGGTCGAGTTCACCGCCGTGTACACCAACACCGTGCAGGTCACGCCGTATCGCGGGGCCGGGAGGCCGCAGGGCGTGTTCTGCATGGAGCGGACCATGGACAAGATCGCCCAGTACCTGGGCAAGGACCGGGCCGACGTCCGCGAGACCAACTTCATCAGGCCGGACGAGTTCCCCTACGACCAGGGGATGATCTTCCAGGACGGGCGTCCGCTCATCTACGACAGCGGCGACTACCCGCGGATGCTCCGTCTGCTGAAGGACCTCATCGGCTGGGACGACTTCCAGCCGGGCGCGAACCGGGGCATCGGCCTGGGTTGCTACGTCGAGGGCACCGGCGTCGGCCCGTACGAGGGCGGGCACGTGCAGATCACCTCCGACGGCCGGGTGCACGTCTCGACCGGGCTGACCTCGCAGGGGCAGGGGCACGAGACCGTCTTCGCCCAGATCGCCGCGACCGAGCTGGGCGTCCCCATCGAGCGGGTGTCGGTGGTCACCGGCGACACCCGCAGGTTCGGGTACGCGGTGGGGACGTTCGCGTCCAGGGCGGCCGTGGTCAGCGGCAACGCGATCGCGCTGGCCTGCAGGAAGGTCCGGGAGAAGGCGCTGCGTATCGCCGCCGACGCGCTGGAGGCCGACCCGTCCGACCTGGACATCGCCGACGGGCTGGTGCACGTGGTCGGCGCGCCCACCGCGTCGATCCCGCTGTCCACGGTCGCGGTGCTGGCCAACCCGCTGCGTTACGCGTTCGACGAGGAGACGGCCAGGGCCACCCAGTTCGCCGCGCCCGCCGCGCCCGACAGGCCGCCCGTCGCCGAAGGCGAGGAGCCCGGCCTGGAGGGGCGCGACTACTACTCGCCGATCAGGTCCACGTTCGCGGCGGGCATGCACGCGGCGATCGTGGAGACCGACCCGCTGACCGCCGAGATCAGGGTGGTGCGGTACGCGGTCGTGCACGACTGCGGCAGGCTGATCAACCCGATGATCGTCGAGGGGCAGATCCACGGCGGGGTCGCCCAGGGCATCGGCGGCGCGCTCTACGAGCGGATGGTGTACGACGAGCACGGCCAGCTGGTCAACGCCTCGTTCATGGACTTCCTGATGCCGTACGCCACCGAGATCCCGCCGATCGAGACGGCCCACCTGGAGACGCCGTCGCCGCTGAACCCGCTGGGCGTCAAGGGGGCGGGCGAGGCCGGGGTCATCCCCGTCTCGGCGGTGATCGCCGCCGCCATCGAGGACGCCGAGGGCATCGAGATCAACCGGATGCCGATCTCACCGTCCGAGCTGTGGGAGCTCAGAGGCTGACGGGGAGGCTGACCGGGGCCGTCGTGGTCACGGGCCTTCGAGGGGCACGGACCGGGTGGAAAGGGGCCTGCTCACGGCTGTCATGGCAAGATCTGCGGCATGGTGAACCCTTTCCTCCGCGATGGCGAGCTGCGCGCCCCCGGTGCGGGCCTGACGGAGCTGCCCGGCCCGCCCGCCGACCTCGACGGCGTCCGGCTGATCGACCTCGCCTGGAACCGGCTCACCGAGCTGCCCGCCTGGCTGGGCGGCCTGACGTCGCTGACCGAACTGCGGCTCGACGGCAACCGGCTGGAGTCCGTGCCCAGCCTCGCCGGGCTCACCTCGCTGCGCGCCCTGCACCTGGACGGCAACCGCCTCACGGCCTTCCCCGGCTGCCCGCCCTCGGTGGAGGAGCTCTTCCTGTACGGCAACGCCCTGGAAACCCTCCCCGACCGGCTCGGCGGAGACCTGCGCCACCTGGCAGCCGGCGGCAACCGGCTGACCGAGGTGCCCGGCTCGCTGTGGAAGCTGGACCGGCTGGAGTCGCTCAACCTCGCCGAGAACGACCTGACCGAGGTGCCTGCCGCCATCGGCGGGCTGACCCGGCTGCGCATGCTCGACCTCGGGCACAACGCGCTCACCGTGCTCCCGTCCGAGCTGGGCGAGCTGGACCTGACCGACTACCTGTACCTGAGCGACAACCGCTTCGCCGAGGTGCCCGCCGCGCTCGGACGGCTGGACCGGCTCGCCTACCTCAACCTCACCGACAACCGCCTCACCGGGCTGCCGGAGTCGATCGGCGGGCTGGCGTCGCTGGTGGAGCTGCGGCTGTACGGCAACCGGCTGGAAGCCCTGCCCGGCTCGATCGGGCGGCTGGGCCGGCTCCGGGAGCTGCACCTGCGCGGCAACAGGCTGTCCGCGCTGCCGGCGTCCCTCGCGGACCTGGGCGAGCTGCGGCAGCTCGACGTCCGCGACAACCATCTCGCCGCGCTGCCCGATCTTCGCGGCCTGGCCCGGCTCACTCACCTCGACCTGCGCAACAACCGCCTCAGGACGCTGCCGGAGAGCCTGGCCGACCTGCCTGCCCTGGAGAAGCTCGACCTGCGCTGGAACAAGCTCGACGGCGACCCCCGCGTCCTGCGCGTCCTGCGCGAGCGGGGTTGCGTCGTGCTGTGCTGAGCGCGTGCTGTGCTGAGCGCGTCCTGCGCGGCGCGCCGAGAGTTCCCCGCGGACGGCTGAACCGGAGGCGGCGGGGCTGCGTATCTCGGCACATGACGACATTTCCACGCCTGATCGGCTCTGTGGTGGTGCTCGGCCTGGCCGTGGCCTGCTCACCCGGCACCGCCAGCGGCGGGAACACCGGCGGGGGCGGCGGGAAGGTCGCCGACGCCGCCCAGCAGGCGGCGCCGCTCTCCGTCGAGCAGCTCTCCGCGAAGGTGGGCTGCAAGCCGCGCATGCAGGTCAACGCCGCCGACATCCGTACGGGCTACTGCAGGACCGCGGATGGGGAGTTCTTCGTCACCACGTTCAAGACCCAGGCGGGCAAGGACGCGTGGATGGACATCGCGCCCGAGTACAACCCCCACCTGGTCGGCAACCTCTGGACCGTCCTGTCCAGCCGGAAGGTCCTGGAGTTGCTGAAGGAGCGCCTGGGCGGTGACCTGCATCTGAAGGACCACCGGACCAACAAGATGCAGACGGTCCGCTGACAGGCGGGCTGGGACGATCCGGGGCGTCCCAGCCGCACCCGCGTCGGCGATTAGCGTCTGGTCGTCAGCTCGTACTGCGCATGGACCTCCGCCGGCGACACCACCCTGTCCAGGAACATCAGGCCGTCCATCCGGCAGTTGCAGGGATTGGTCTCCCTGGTGTTCTGCGGATAGCTGCCACCGATCTTGATGCCCCTGGGGTCGGACTGCGAGGTGACGTCCGGTTCCGGTGGGCCCTCGACGCCCCACGGGTCGCCCGCGAGCGTGTAGAAGCCGTCGAGCGGACGTCCGTTCTTGTAAAGCCGCATCGTGGCGTTGTCGTAGTCGAACGAGGCGGCGAGGAACACCCACTGGCCCTGCGGCAGCACCGTCTGCCACGGGTCGCCGGCGGCGAAGGTCTGGGAGCTGGAACCGTCCACGCGCCTGCCGAGCGCGACCACGCGCAGCTCGCCGTTCACCGTGATCAGTTCGAGCAGCGCCCGGACGTCGTGCCCCTGCGAGGTGCCGGTGAGCACCCCGGCCAGCCCGATCGCGCCGTAGAAGTCGCTCGGGTCGGCCGAGTTGGAGTTGGGGCTGGGATTCTGGCCGGTCATCTTGAACCAGCCCATGACGGTGGCGCCCTTGACGCCGTTGAAGGCGTGCAGGGTGGGCACGCCCGTCTCCGAGTACACCCCCGCCTTCCAGTCGTCGTTGCCCGCCACGGTCGGGTTGACCTGCTGGAGCTGGATCGAGTGGGTGCTGCCCCGGTAGGCGCCGTCCTGGACGCGCATGTCCGCGCCGCCGTTGATGAGCGTGATGTCCGTGCCCGAGCGCCCCTGGTCCCGCTCCCGCGCGGCGTCGTCGGGGGCGGGGTGCTCGAAGTCGTAGTACGCGACCAGGTTGCGCTGCAGCGTGGGCAGGACCTCGGGCCGCGACCGGGCCTGTGCCGGGCTGGAGGCCATGACCAGGACGGCGGCGACGACCGGAGAGAGGTACCGGAGCCTCATCGCGGGCCCATCCGGGCGTCGGTGATCTTCCAGATCTTGCCGTTGGCCTTCGACAGCAGGTACAGCTCGCCCGCACCGTCCCGGCCGAAGCGCAGGTCCACCCGGGTGTCGCCGGCGAGGTCCCGCATGGTGACCTGCTTGCCGGTGCTGTCGAACAGCTTCGGCTCGTAGATCGTGGCCCGCTCCGGCAGCCGCTCCTGCCTCATCTGGGCGGCCAGGGTGAAGAACACGCGGCCGTCCACGATGTCACCGAAGACGTACTTGCCGAACAGCAGCGGCAGGCGCAGCCCGCGGTAGACGAACCCGCCGGCGATCGCGTGACCGCTGTCGGCCGTGCAGCTGTGGCCGGGAGGCGGGTCGTGGTCGTAGGCGGCCACCGGGTAGGTGTAGCCGAACTGGGCGTCGTCCGCGGGCAGCGTGTACAGGTGGCAGCGGTCGTCCTTCCTGAACTCGAAGGCGCCCTCGCGCTCGCTCCACCCGAGGTTGTCGCCGGAGCGCACCTCGTAGACGGCCTCGACGGCGTGCTCGCCGATGTGGCCGAGGTACAGCTTCCTGGTCATCGGATCCCAGCTGAAGCGGTGCGGGTCGCGCATGCCGTACGCGTAGATCTCGCCGATCGCGCCCGGCTTGCCGACGAACGGGTTGCCGGACGGGATGCCGTACCTGCCGTTGGCGCTGTTCGTGCCCGCCGGGTCGATGCGCAGCAGCTTGCCCTGCGGGGTGCCGAGGTTCTGCGGCTCGGCGGTCGACGAGCCGCGCCCGCCGTCACCCGAGGCGACGTAGAGCAGGCCGTAGTCGGGGTCGCCCGGGTGGGCGGTCGGGTTGAAGTCGATCTGCTGGATGCCGTGGACCTGGCCGTTGAAGCCGAGCCTCAGCACCTCCCGGTGCGTGCCGCTGAAGGTGTCGGCCTTGGGGTTCGCGGCCGTCCACTCCGTGATCACGCCGTGGAACCTGGTGTCGGTCTGCGGGGTCAGGTCGGGCGTCTTCGAGGTGAGCGCCGCCCCCCACTCGGTGTGGACGGTGTAGAACTTGCCGTTCTTGGCGAACTGCGGATGGAAGGCGACGTAGCCGAACCCGGCGCCGAGGCCCCGGCCGGAGATGAAGTCGGGCGCGAACGTCTCGGCGACGTTCAGGTACGGCTCCGGCCGGCCGTTCTTGAGCAGGTAGAGCTCGCCGTTGAGGTCGTTGACGAACTGGCGGCGGGTGCCGTCGGGGATCTCGCCGATGTTGTTGATCCGGGCCCAGCGCATCAGCCGCTGGTCCGTGGGCGCCGGGATCGGCTCGCTCTTGGGGAAGGCGGCGATCTCGCGGAGGGTCAGCGAGAGCCCGGACGCCGTGGGCTTCTCGGGGATCGGGTCGTCGAGCGCGGTGCCTGGCGGGACGTCCGCCAGTGCGGTCGCCTGGGGCACGGACAGTGCGGCGACCATGAGCGCGGAGAGCAGAAGACGTAAACGCTTCGACATCCTGTTCACCACCGGGGGGTTGGGCGGAAAGCGCTTACCGGCGACGGTAGGAGCAGTCCTCACGATCGTCAAGTAACAAAAGTGACGCTTGACGACTGGACTGACAGCCTGTGCCGGCCGGCGCGGGGTCAGGGTTGTTCGGTCAGTTCGGTGTCGTTGCCGGGGCCGCCGGTCAGGACGTCCCGGGAGGAGTCGCGGTAGAGGTGGTCGTCGCCGTGGCCGCCGTTGAGCACGTCAGCGTCCGCGCCGCCGTACAGGCTGTCGTCGCCGTCGCCGCCGAGGAGGACGTCCCTGCCGTCGCCTCCGCACAGGACGTCGTCGCCGCCGAGGCCGCGGATCAGGTCATCGCCGCCCAGGCCGACGATGACGTCCGGGCCGGGCGTGCCCGTCAGCAGGTCGCGTCCGGGCGTGCCGATGATCGTGGCGGGCAGGCCGCCGCAGATCGGGGTGCCGGTGACCTTCATGTCGCGCATCCGGCCGATGTTGTCGAAGGAGCCGAAACCGACCCGGCCCGAGCTGAACGTCCGGTCCGTGGCGGTGATGAGCGGGGTGGGGGAGTCGTTGACGAACACGGAGATCCGGCCGGTTCCGGCGCAGTGCCGGACGCGCACCTTGTGCCACTCCATATCCGTCACGGCGGGCGGCGCGCCGACGTGGCCGTTCCACTGGTCGTCGATCCGGAGCCGGTCGGCGTGGTTCACCACGAAGATGCCGTTGTGCGGGTAGATGGTGTTGTCCTGAGAAAGGTGGACGTAGTAGAACTCCGTGTCCGACCGGTAGCCGAACACGATGATCACGTCCCGGTTGCTGACGCTCGTCGGCGTGTCCAGGCGCACCTCGGCGTCGATCTGCACCGAGCCGAACGCCGGGCCGCTCTTCAGCACCGCGTACTCGAACGGACGTCGCGGTCCTGGCCGCGACACCCCGGCCTCGGCCAGGATCACCTGGTCGCCCGGGAACTGCCACTTCGACGGCGTCACCGGCGCCCAGTTCCCGCCGGCGTTGACGCCGTCCACCACCCCCTGGCCCACGTCGCAGTCGGCCTGGGCGGACAGATCGGTCTGCGCCGGCGGGTCGGCCTGCGCCCGCGCGGCCGGGACGGACGCGGCGGTCAGGGCCAGGACCAGGACCAGGGTGGTCAGCGTGAGGGTGGAGGAGATCAGACGGCGTAACGCGTGCATCGGGATCCTCTCTGCGGGGCGTCAGTCCCTGTGCGTAGCGGCTCCTAACAGGTCGCGGATGTGGCCGGTGGCGGACGAGAACGCGGGCTGCGACATCGTCGCCGCGTAGTCGCGCGAGGCGGGCAGGTCCACCTCGATCACCTCGGCGATCGTCCCCGGCCGCGGGGTCATGACCACGACCTGGTTGCCCAGGTAGACCGCCTCGGCGATGGAGTGCGTGACCAGCAGCACCGTGGTGCCCGTCTCGCGCCAGATGCGGTGCAGCTCGACGTTCATCTGCTCCCTGGTCAGCGCGTCGAGCGCGCCGAACGGCTCGTCCATCAGCAGGACGGGCGGGCGGTGCAGCAGCGCGCGGCAGAGCGCCACCCGCTGCTGCATCCCGCCTGACAGCTCGTACGGCATCGCGTCCTCGAACCCGGACAGCCCGGTCATCTCGATCAGCTCGGCCGCCCGCGCCGCGGCCTCCCGCTGCGGCATGCCGCGCATCTCCGCCTGGAGCAGGATGTTCCTGCGCGCCGTCCGCCACTCCAGCAGGGCGGCGCGCTGGAAGACGTAGCCGATGTCGGGCCGCGGCCCGCCGACCGCCTCGCCGAGCAGCCGCACCGCGCCCGTGGACGGCCTGATCAGCCCCGACACCAGCTTGAGCAGCGTGGACTTGCCGCACCCCGACGGGCCCACGATCGAGATGAACTCGCCGGGCCGGACGTCGATCGACACGTTCTCCAGCGCGAGCACGTCACGCTTCTTGCTCCGGAACCGCACCGCCACCTTGTCGATCTCGACGGCCGGCCTCTGCTGGGTCGTCTGCTGGGGCACGGTCATCCCTTCGGCGCCACGCTGGAGTCCCAGTAGGCGTTCGGCGCCTGCGGGTTGGAGACCAGGCCGGCCTGGGCGAAGGTGTCGATCGTCTTCTGCCAGTCGGCCTCGGTGTTCACCCCCGGGGGCTGTCCCTGGGTGGCGTCCGTGTGCAGCAGCGTGGTGGTCGTCTTGAACTGGTCGGCCAGCACCTGCGCGGGCGGTAGCTGCTCCGAGGCGCCCGCCATGGCGTCCACCGCGGCCTGCTGCGCCTTCTCCGCCGCCGCCCACGCCTCGCTGGTGGCCGCGACCATCCGCTTGGCCAGGTCGGCCTTGCTCTGCAGGAAGCTCGACGAGGTGAGCAGCCCGTTGCTGTAGTAGTTCAGGCCGAACTCCGAGAAACGCAGGTACGACACCGGCTTGCCGGCCTTGTTCTGCATGGTCGGCCCCTGGTCGGAGGCGTAGCCGAGCAGCGCGTCCGTCTGGCCGGAGATCACCGCCGCGATCTTGCCGGCCGGGTCGGTGTTCTGCATCTTGACGTCCGTCTCGGACATGCCGTTCGCCTTGAGGAAGACCGGGAACGTCTTGGTCAGCGCGTCACCGGCGGTGGAGGCGATCGTCTTGCCCTTGAGGTCGGCGGGCTTGGTGATGTTCTTCTCCTGGAAGAACTGCACCGAGGCCGGGGTCGTCTGCAGGAAGACGCCCAGGCTCTTCACCGGCACGCCCTGGCTCACGCCGCCGAGCAGCGCGGGCGTGTCGGCCCAGCCGAAGTCGGTCTGCCCGGCGCCGGTCGCCTGGACCGTCTTCTGCGAGCCCTGCCCGGCCTGGATGGTCAGGTCGATGCCGTGCTTTTCGAAGATGCCCTGCTTCTTGCCGTAGTAGAACGGCGCGTGCTCGCCGTACGGGTACCAGTTGAGCGTGAGGGTGACCTTGTCGAGTTGCTTGCCCGACGAGCTGGTGGTCTTCTCCCCGTCGCCGGAGCCGCACGCCGTGGCGAGCAGGAGGAGGGGAACCACGCCGGCGATCAGCATGCGAGTCTTCATGGGGGTCCTCAGAAGGTGACGGTGACGGCGTCGCCACGGCGGCTGGCGTGCCAGGGGAGCAGCAGCCGCTCGGCGATCTCGACGGCGACGAAGAGCACGACGCCCAGGAGGGACATGACGAGCAGTCCCGCGAAGAGCATCGGCGTGTCGATGTTCCCGTTGGCCTGCAGGATGACGGAGCCGAGGCCCTCGTTGCCGCCGACGAACTCGCCGACCACGGCCCCGGTGACGGCGAGCGTCACGGCCACCTTCAGTCCGGAGAACAGGAACGGCAGCGACGCGGGGAACCGGATCTTGGCGAACGTCTTGGCCGGGCCGGCGCCCATGGTCGAGGCGAGCTGGAGCATCTCGGGGTCCACCGACTTCAGGCCGGTGACCATGGAGATGACCACGGGGAAGAACGCGATCAGCACCGCGACCACGATCCTGGGGGTCAGCCCGAACCCGAGCCACACCACGAACAGCGGGGCGATCGCGATCTTGGGGATGACCTGCGCGAACAGCAGGAGCGGGTAGAGGGTCTTCTCCACCTCCGCCGAGGCGACCATCAGCACGGCCGCCGCGACCCCGACGACGACGGCGATCGCGAAGCCGAGCACCGTCTCGTAGGCGGTCACCAGCGTGTGGTGTCCGAGGTAGCCGGACTTCTCGGCGATCAGCTGAAGTGTCGTTCCAGGCGACGGGACGAGATACCGCGGCGCGATCCCGAACTCGGTGATCGCCCACCAGACGGCGTAACAGGCGGCGAGTAAGGCGAACGGCCGCCAGGAGCGTTCGAGTAGTTCCACCGTGCGGTCGCGCGAGCCTGGACTCTCGCGCCGCACGACTCCGTCAACGGTCTGTACCACGATCGAAGGTCTCCCTCCATCGCGTGCCATCAGGCCAGATGCGAGAAAGCGCTATCTGAAAGCGCTTTCCTGTGGTACGGTAGCCCCGCTCGGACGAGCGGTCAATGGTCGTTAACTTCCTGTTACAGGAGGCCGGGTGACCGAACGCACTCACGTGACTCTCCAGGACGTCGCCACGGCCGCCGGGGTCTCCCTCGCCACCGCGTCCCGCGTCCTGAACGGCACGGCCCGAGTGCGCGAAGACCTGCGCGGCCGGGTCGAGGCCGCCGCGTCGCGGCTCGCCTACACGCCCAACGCGCACGCCCAGGCGCTGGTCAGGGCGTCCAACGAGACGGTCGGCGTGATCTGCCACGACGTCAGCGACCCGTACTTCTCCGGCATCGCCAGGGGCGTCATGCGCGCCGCCGCCGACCGCGACCTGCTGGTCATGCTGGCCAGCACCTTCCGTGACAGCGCGCGCGAGATCGCCTACGTCTCGATGCTCCGCGCCCAGCGGGCCCGTGCCATCCTCCTCATCGGCTCGGGCTTCGAGGACCGGCGCTGGGAACGCGCCATGGACGTCGAACTGCGCCCCTACCTGAACGCCGGCGGCCGGGTCGCCGCGCTCAGCAGGCACCGCAGCCTCCGCGTCGACACCGTCCTGCCGGAGAACCGCGAGGGCGCCGCCGCCCTGGCCAGAGCCCTCCTGGCGCTCGGGCACCGGCGCTTCGCGATCCTGTCCGGCCCGGCCCGGCTCAGCACCGTCGTGGACCGGGTGGGCGGCTTCCGCGACGCCCTGACCGCCGCGGGGCTGGAACCGGCCGAGGTGGTCGAGGGGGCGTTCACCCGGGAGGGCGGCTACGAGGCGGCCCGCACCCTCCTGGCGCGCGGCCTGACGGCCACCTGCCTGTTCGCCACCACCGACGTCATGGCCGTCGGCGCCCTGGCGGCCCTCCGCGAGCACGGCCTGTCGGTTCCGGGCGACGTCTCGCTGGCGGGCTTCGACGACATCCCCGTGGTGCGCGACCTTACCCCGCCGCTCACCACGGTCGCCCTGCCGCTGGAGCAGATGGGCGAGCGCGTCATCGCCCTCGCCCTGCGCGACGGCCCCCGCTCCCGCCGCCGCATCGAACGCGTGGCGGGCACGGTGATCCTCCGCCAGAGCACCGCCTGAGGCGCGTCAGAACTCGAAACAGCGGGCGAAGGAGGCGAAGAACGCCATCGCCGCGACGAGGAAGGAGATCGTTGCGACAGCGATCGCGAGGAGGATCGACATCGCCACGCCGGGCTTGAAACCGAGGATGAGAGCCGCACCGATGAGCGCCGTGCCGAGGGCGTGCCCCGCCACCAGCAGGGGGAAGATCCCGTAGCTGTCGCACCGGCCGACGAAGAGCCCCACCGCCAGCGCGACCAGGCCCAGGCCCGCCAGCCCGAGCAGCTTCGGCGTCCATCGCCTCATCAGTGGCTCACATCCCTCTCGACGTCCGTCCCAGACGGTTCGACGTAGGGGAGGAGCGGAAGGTTCAGCCGCGTCGGCGTTGCCCGGCGCCGTCGCCGGCCACGCCCGGCTCGGTGAGCCGCTCCGGATCGACGACTCGCTCGTAGAGGGCCCGGCTGACACCGGACTTGAGCGCCGCCTCCTTGAGCGTGAGGTTCTCGTCGAGCGCGCGGTGCGCGATGCGCGCGGCCCTGTCGTAGCCGATGACCGGGCTGAGCGCCGTCACCATCATGATCGACTTGTCGACGTTCTCCGCCAGCCTCGCCTCGTCGAGCCGCGCGCCCTCGACGAGGTACGTGCGGAAGTGGTCCATCATGTCCGCCAGGATCCGCGCCGAGTGCAGGACGTTGCTGATGATGACCGGACGGAAGGCGTTCAGCTCGAAGTTGCCCTCCGCGCCCGCCATCGAGACCGCGCTGTCGTCGCCGATCACCTGGATGGAGACCATCAGCATCGCCTCCGCCTGAGTCGGGTTGACCTTGCCCGGCATGATCGAGGAACCCGGCTCGTTCGACGGCAGGATCAGCTCGTGCAGCCCGGTGCGGGGGCCCGAGCCGAGCCAGCGCATGTCGTTGGCGAACTTGAACAGCGACACCGCCAGGGCGCGCAGCGCCGTGGAGACGCGGACGAGAGCGTCGCACGAGGCCTGCGCGGCGAACTTGTTGGGCGCGCTGACGAACGGCTGCCCGGTCAGGTCGGCGAGCTGCGCGGCGACCTCGTCGCCGAACGCGGGCGGCGCGTTCAGCCCGGTGCCGACGGCCGTGCCGCCGATGGCCAGCCGGTACAGCCCGGCGAGGGTCTGTCTCAGGTGGTCGGCGGCGTCGTCGAGCTGGGCGACGTAACCGGACCACTCCTGGCCGACCGTCAGCGGGGTGGCGTCCTCCAGGTGGGTACGGCCGATCTTGACCGCGTGCTCCCACGCGCTGCTCTTGGCGGCGGCGGCGTCGCGCAGCCGGCCCACCGCCGGCAGCACCTGGCCGTCGATCGCCCGCACGGCGGCGATGTGCATGGCGGTGACGAACGTGTCGTTGGACGACTGCCCCATGTTCACGTGATCGTTCGGGTGCACGGGGTCCTTGCTGCCGAGCCGTCCGCCGAGCAGCTGGATCGCCCGGTTGGAGATCACCTCGTTGACGTTCATGTTCGACTGGGTGCCCGAGCCGGTCTGCCAGACGTACAGCGGGAACTCGCTGTCGAGTTCGCCCCGGATGACCTCGTCGGCGACCCGGACGATCACGTCGGACTGCCACCGGGGCAGGCGGCCCGCGCGGCCGTTGACGATCGCCGCTGCCTTCTTGATGTAGCCGTAGGCGTGGTAGACGGCCTTGGGCATCCGGTCGTCGCCGATGTCGAAGTGGATCAGCGACCGCTGCGTCTGCGCGCCCCAGTAGTGGTCGGCGGGCACCTGGATCTCGCCGATGGAGTCGCTCTCGGTACGGGTGCCGGTGGAGTCCAGGCCGATGGGGACGTCGTGGATCCGGGGCGCCGCCCGGTGCCGGGTGGTCATCGTCACTCCCCCCGGACCGGCCGGTACTCCGGCTGCCACATCGCGTCCTGGACCTGCTGGACGGGGTCGTGCAGGTCGGCGCGGGCCAGGTTCTCCTTCGCCGCCTGCTTCGCGACCGCGACGGCGACCGTGGCCGAGACCTCCCTGAGGTTCTCCACCTGCGGCAGCAGCGACGCGCCGGGAGAGGAGACGTCCACCAGCGCGCTGACCGCCTCGGCGGCGGCCAGCAGCATGCCGTCGCTGACCCTGCGCGCTCGCGACACGACCGTGCCCAGCCCCAGCCCCGGGTACAGCAGGGCGTTGTTGGCCTGGGCGATGGCGTGGGTGACGCCGTGGTAGGTGATCGGGTTGACCGGGATGCCGGTGGCGATCAGGGCCCGTCCGTCGGTCCAGTGGATGAGGTCGTCGGGCATGGCCTCGATCCGGTCGGTCGGATTGGAGATCGGGAAGATGATCGGCCTGTCGACGCCCGCCGCCATGGCCCGGACGATCTGCTCGGTGAAGGCGCCGTGCGCCGTGGAGGTGCCGAGCAGCATGGTCGGCTTGACCCGGTCGACGACCTCGGCGAGGCCGATGGCGCCGCCGTCCCTGCTCCAGCCGGCCACCTCGGCGGCCGGGCGGGCGTACGGTACTTGGAAGTCGCGCAGGTCGGACAGGTCATCGGTGAGCAGGCCCTGCTTGTCGACCGCCCAGATCCGGCGGGTGGCCGCCTCGCGGTCGAGGCCGTCGCGCGTCATCGCGTCGCGCAGCTGGTCGGCGATGCCGATGCCGGCCGTGCCCGCGCCGAAGACGACGATGCGCTGCTCGCGCATGGGGGTCGCGCAGGCGCGGGTGGCGCCCAGCATCGCCGCCAGCACGATGGCGCCGGTGCCCTGCATGTCGTCGTTGAAGGTGGGGATCCGGCCGGTGTACCGCTCCAGGATGCGCCGGCCGTTGGACGGGCCGAAGTCCTCCCAGTGCAGCATCGCCTGCGGGAACAGGCGGGTGGCCACCGAGACGTAGGCGTCGATGAACTCGTCGTAGCGCTTGCCCCGCACCCGCGCGTGCCGCTCGCCGACGTACAGGGGGTCGTTGAGCAGCGCCTCGTTGTCGGTGCCGACGTCCAGCGCGACGGGGATGACCCGGGCCGGGTCGATCCCGGCGGCGGCCGTGTAGACGACCAGCTTCCCGGTGGCGATGCCGGCGCCGCCGCCCACCCCCCAGTCGCCGATGCCCAGGATCTCCTCGGCGTCGGAGGCGACGATGAGGTCCACCTCGTCGGAGTCGAGGCCGTAGTTGCGCAGGTCCTGCTCGATGCCGTCGACGTGGTCGATGGACAGGTAGACGCCTCGGGGCCGGCGGTACTCGTGGCTGTAGCTCTTGATCGCCTGGGCGACCGTGGGGTCGTACACGATGGGGAGCATCTCCCGCAGGTGATCGGCCAGCAGCCGGTAGAACAGCACCTCGTTGCGGTCTTGGAGCGCCGTCAGGAAGACGTTCTTCTGCAGGTCGGTCGGTTGCGCCAGGTACTGGACGTAGGCGCGGCTCGCCTGCTCGTCGAGCGTCTCGATCACCGGCGGGATCAGCCCGTCCAGCCCCAGGCTCTCCCGCTCCTCGTGGCTGAACGCGGTGTCCTTGTTCAGCAGCGGGTTGTCCAGGACGGCCAGGCCGCCTTCGGAGGTGAGGTATCCACCCTGGTCCTCCGTGTATCCGCGGTGCCTTCCGTTCGCGTGCCTGTGGTGGCTCGTCGACATCGCCATCTCCTGCCATCTGTTGGAACGGCTTCTGGGACGAGGAGAGCGAGGCGGTCTCTGTCAGGCTCTCCCAGGCCGCGACGCGCGGGCAACCAAGTGGCGACAAAGACCCCTTTGCTGGCCATCTCGGGCCGACCTGCTCTGCCCGCTCTAGCCGCGGGCCAGTGCCACGCGCTTGCGGAACACCCAGTACGTCCAGCCCTGGTAGACCAGGACGAAGGGGAGGGCGATCAGGCCGATCCAGCTCAGCATCGTCAGCGTGTACGGGCCCGAGGCGGCCTCGGTGAGGGTCAGGCCGGGCAGGGGCGCCCCGCGCAGCTGGGCGAAGACGGCGACCGAGGTCAGGACGATGGCCCCCGCCGTGGCGGTGAACGCCCAGCCCTCGCGGCGGCGCCAGATGAGCGCCGCTCCGGCGGCCAGGGCGGCCACCGCGGCCAGCGCCGGGACGGAGCCGAGCCGGGAGAGCGCCACCACGGCCAGCGGAACCACGACGACGGTCGTGGCCAGGGCCGCCGTGCGGGCGCGCCGGCGTACCGGGCCGTCGGTGCGCAGCGCCAGGAAGACGGCGCCGTGCAGCAGGCACACCGCCAGCGTGAACGCCCCGCCCACCAGGGACGCGACGACGCTGTCGTACAGCAGGTCGGCGAAGACCGCGCCCCAGAGGAACGCCGGGAGCGCGCTGCCGATCACGATGCCCAGGTCGCACCAGAACGGGTTGTCGACCTTGCCGCGCCACTCCAGGCCGACGCCGCGGACGATCAGGCCCACCAGGATGAGCATGATCGGCAGGTAGAACGTGCTGAACAGGCCGGAGTACCAGACCGGGAAGGCGGCGAACATGGCGCCGACCGCGGTGATGAGCCACACCTCGTTGCCGTCCCAGACGGGGCCGATGGTCTGCAGGCTCTGGCGGTGCTCCGCGCCGTTCCTGCCCACGAACGGGGCGAGCAGGCCGACGCCGAAGTCGAAGCCTTCCAGCACGAAGTAGCCGGTCCAGAGGAAGGCGATGATGACGAACCACAGGTTGATCATGGTCTGCACCTCAGTACATCAGGGACGGTTCGAGCTTCTCGGCCGCGGGGACGGGCTCGACTTCCTCGGGGCCCTTGCGGACGTGCTTGGTCAGCAGCACACCCTCGGCCACCGCGAGGCCGCCGTACAGCACCGTGAAGACCGTCAGCGAGATGGCGACCTCGGCCAGGCTCACGCCGGGCGAGACGCTGGCGGCGGTGAGCAGTTCGCCCGTGACGGTCCACGGCTGGCGGCCCACCTCGCTCAGCAGCCAGCCCGCGGTCACGGCGAGCAACGGCAGGGGCAGGGCCAGCAGGAGGATCCTGGCGAACCAGTCAGGAACCGCCCGCCTGCGCCGGGTCAGCCAGAGCCCGAGCACCGACAGCGCGACGGTCGCCAGCCCGAAGACGATCATCAGGCGGAAGGACCAGAACACCACGGTCGGGTCGGGACGGTAGTCGCCGGGGCCGAACTGCCGCTCGAACGTGCGCTGCAGGTCTTCCGTGCCCTGGACGGTGGCGTTGAAGTCGTTGGTCGACAGGAAGCTCAGCACCTTCGGGATCTCGACGCCGGGGACGATCGAGAACGGCGCGCCCGCGGTGTCGTGCTTCAGGCCCTCGGCGGCGGCGAGCTTCATCGGCTGCTGCTCGTAGGTGAGCTTGGCCGAGGTGTCGCCGCTGACCGCCACGACGGCCCCCGCGATCGCCGTCATGACCAGCGCCGCCTTGGCGGCGCCGCGCCACATGTCCTGCCTGGTCTTCAGCAGCCAGTAGCCGCTCACCGCCAGCACGAACCCGCCCGCCACGATGAAGGCCGAGGCGACCACGTGCGGCACCTGGGCGAGCGCCGTCGAGTTGGTCAGCACCGCCCACAGATCGGTCATCCTGGCCTTGCCGTCGACGACCTCGTAGCCGACCGGGTGCTTCATCCAGGCGTTCGCGGCCAGGATGAAGTACGCCGACACGTTGGACCCGATCGCGGCCGCCCAGATGCAGGCGAGGTGCACCTTCTTCGGCAACCGGTCCCAGCCGAAGATCCACAGGCCGAGGAACGTGGACTCCATGAAGAAGGCCAGCAGCGCCTCCAGGGCCAGCGGCGCGCCGAACACGTCGCCGACGAAGGTGGAGTACTCGCTCCAGTTCATCCCGAACTGGAACTCCTGGACGATGCCCGTGACCACGCCCATGCCGAAGTTGATCAGGAACAGCTTCCCGAAGAACTTCGTCAGGCGGAGGTAGTGCTCCTTGCCGGTCCGGTGCCACGCGGTCTGCAGCCCTGCCACGAAGATGCCCAGGCCGATCGTCAGTGGCACGAACAGGAAGTGGTAGACGGTGGTCACCCCGAACTGCCACCGCGCAAGATCAAGTGCGTCCATATCCCCAACCCCGGTTGTTAGCTCTACAGGCTGTAGTGCATCTACTTGAAGTAGTACTACAGGTCGTAGAGCAACGCGATGCGATCTTTGTCACACACGCATGCGTCTCTTTTCGGTGGTCTCACGATGGCCCAGGTGAACGGGCCGCCGCGTCAGCCCGCGGGTTGATTCCCCCGTACCTCCCGCGGCGGACTCACCCCCGGCTCCACCTACAACCGCCCGGGCCGCGCCCCCTCTTGGGCGCCTGGTTCTGTGTGGGGCCGGCGTCAGCGTGCGGTGGCGGCATCCAGGTACGCCTGGAGGTTGCCCAGCTCGAAGCCCCGTCGCTTGATCTTGTTGACCAGGACGCGGAAGTCCCTCGACAGGTTGGGCCGGAAGTGGAGCAGCAGGATGTCTCCTGGGCGCAGCTTCTTGTCGGGCACCTGGTAGGCGATCTTGCCGCCGGGCTGCACCGTGGCCGTCCAGAGGAGGACGGACGTCAGCCCGCAGCTCTTCGCCGCCCTCAGCGTGTCGGTGTTGTAGTTGCCGAACGGCGGCCTGAACAGGGTCGGCCTGACGCCCAGCTCCTTCTTGATCACCTGTGAGGATCCGCAGATCTCCCGCCGCTGGGCGTCGTAGCCGAGCAGGCGCAGGTTCGGGTGGGTGAGCGTGTGGTTCTCGACGGGCGCCCCGGCGTCCTTGAGCGACCGGAAATATCCCCATTTCCCGGCTCCGACGTACCGGCCGGGTCCGCCTGCCGGGTCGGGCGTCCCCTTCGCCTCGACCGCGTCGCGCATCGCGAACACCGTGATCGGGATCCGTCCGTCGCGCACCTGCTTGACGAACCCCGGGTCCTGCTCCCAGCCGTCGTCGATGGTCAGGAAGACGACCTTGCGCTTGGTCGGTATCGAGCTGATCACCGGGGGCAGCGGACCGGGCTGCGCGATCCGGCCCACCTCTCCCTCGCGTGGCAGCGCTCCCGGCGGTCCCTGCGGCCTGCGCGCGGGTGCCGTCGCGCTGGGGGACGCGGCCGCGTCCCGGCTGTTCTCTCCCTTCGGCGGCTCGCTCGCACACCCCACCATCAGCCCCGCGGCCATCACCACGACCGCGACCCCGGCAACCGCCCGCACCGCACCGGCCGCGTCCGCCGCGCCGGGGACGCCTCCGTCGGCCGTGGCGGATGTTCCGGCGGACGCGTGTGCGGCCCCGTGTGTCGCTTCCGTCGCACCGTGCTCTCTGGTTCGCCCCCTGAACATCTGCCCCATTTTGCCAGCTTCGATCACCGCGGCGGCTGCCTGATGATGGATCGCCCATCTGGCAGGTGTTGCCCTTAGTGACGGTGGGGGTCGCTGCTTAGAGTGGCGGTGTGAAGGTCGCAGGCAGTGCCGTGATCGGCGTCGAGAGAGATCGCGTGTGGGCGGCGCTCCAGGATCCAGGGGTGCTGGTGCACACCATCCCGGGGTGCGAGCGCTTGGAGGAGACGGGGCCGGACACGTACCGGATGACGGTGAACGCCGGGGTGGCCTCCCTCAAGGGCGTCTACCAGGGGGAGGTCGTGCTGGCCGAACCGCTCGCGCCGGAGAGCTTCGTGCTGCGGGCGCGCGGGCAGGGCGCCCCCGGCACGGTGGACGCCACCGTGCAGGTGCGGCTGAGCGAGGTCGAGGGCGGGACACGCGTCGACTACGACGCGGACGCGGTGGTCGGGGGCATGATCGGCGGTGTGGGCCAGCGCATGCTCGGCTCCGTCGCCCGCAGGACGGCGGGCGAGTTCTTCGCCGCCGTGGAACACCACCTCCAGGCCCCGGCCGTCGTCGGAGCGCTGGAGCATGTCGGCTCCGCCAACGGTGTCCTCCCGTCCGGGGAGGCGGTGCCCGAGACGGTGGGCGCGGTGGCGCCGGGAGCCGGTGCTGGGCCCTCTGCGCCGCTGGGCGCTCCCGCCGCCGGGCCCGTGTACGAGCGCCAGGCCAGGCGCCACACCGAGACGCGGCCCTGGGTGATGTTCGCCTCGTTCGGCATGGGCGCGGGCGTCGCGCTCACCGGCGTGGCAGTGGGCTGGCTGCTCGGACGCGCCAACCGCCCCTAAAAGACGATTTCACGGCTCTCGCGGAAAAGGATCTCCCGGCGTAGCGTGGCACATATGCGGCAGGCACATGCTGAAGACGCGCGGACCGAGGCCAGGCGAATCGTCCGTAACCTGCTGGGGGAGGAGCACCCCACCGCCGACACCTTGATCGCCGCGACGCGTCCCGTCCTCGGCGACGACCGGACGGAGCGCTGTCTCGGGCTGGCGCTTGGCGCCTCGCTCACCAGGCGTTCCACCGAACTGGCCGCCGTCGCCGCACTCCTGGTCGGCGCGCGGGAGCTGGGCGCGTCCTGGTGGGGACGTCCGAGGGGCGGCAAGCTGCCCGCGCCCGACGAGGTGCTGGGCACGGCCGTCGCGATCGAGCCATGGACCGACCTGACCGCGCTGGAGATGCTGGCCGCCTGGATCGCCGACGACGCCGCCGACGAGCTCTGGGGCCGGCCGGTGGCCGAGGTGGACCTGAACTCATGGCAGGCCGAGGACCGCTTCGTCCTGCCGGCCGGGGTGAGGCCGGGGCAGCGGCTGGTCGTCCACTTCGACGCGGGCGGACGGCTCGACGCGGTGGTGACCCGCCGCCAGGACGACGAGCTCGGCTCCAACCTGGACTTCCACTCCTTGCGTTACTCCCGTCCGGCCGAGGCCCAGTGGAGCTGGGGCGTCGCGGCGGGGCTCGGCCCGCACCGGCTGCCTGGCGAGGACCCCGACCCGTACGCCCGGGAGGTCGCCGCGGCGGCGGTCGGCGTCCTGCGCGCCTGGGCGATCCGGCACGGCGCCACCCACGAGCAGCTCGGCGAGCGGTGGCAGACGGCCGGCGACGTGGTGGCCGCGATCGAGCGGGTCGACTGGATGTGGCGCAGCGGCGAGTGGTTCGGCTGGTGGCGCGGAGCCTCGGCACTCGTGGACGACTCCGCCTACCTCCCGTACCGGCTGGAGGAACTGGCCGCGGGGTAGCGACTCGCGCGCGGACGGCCACCAGGGCCGGGCAGCTCGCGCACCCGGCACCGCTCGGCGGCCTCGCGCCGGCCGGTCGGCTGTCGAACGGGGACGCGGCCGTCCGGAATGGGGATGAAGGCCCGGTGGTTGCCATCAATCGTGAAAGTCGAAATATTTTCCGACGTCGCCTGCCCCTGGTGCTACATCGGGCACGTCCGCTTCGGCCGCGCGGCCGAGCGGTTCCGCGCCAAGGGAGGCACGCTCGAGGTGACCATGCGGCCGTTCCAGCTCAACCCCGACGCCTCTCCCGAGGGAGAGCCGCTCGTCTCCGCCCTGGAGCGCAAGTTCGGCGCGAACGTCGAGCAGATGAGCGCCCGGGTCACCGCGGCGGCCTCGGCGGACGGGCTGGAGGTCCGCTTCGACCGCGCCATCAGCGCCCCGACGTTCGAGGCGCACCGGCTGATCGAGGTCGTCGGCCGTCAGGGGCTCGGCCAGGAGATGGCCGATCGGCTGTTCCGCGCGTACTTCGCCGAGGGAGTGAACGTCGCCGACCCGGCGGCGCTGGCCGGACTGGCCGCCGAGGCGGGCGTGGACGACACGGGTGAAGGCGCGGCCGAGGTCCGCGAGCAGCTCGGCCGTGCCAGGCGGCTCGGCATATCAGGGGTGCCGTTGTTCCTGTTCGAGGAGCAGTTCGCGGTCTCGGGGGCGCAGCCGGAGGAGACGTTCGCCGCCGCCATCGACGAGGTGGCCGCGCGCACGGGGCAGACGCCGATCGTCCAGCTCACCGGTCAGGGGGACGGCTGCGACGACGGTTACTGTGCCGTCTGAGCGATGATCTCGTCGGCCGTCCAGGCGGCGGGCCGGGATCCAGCTCAGGCGGCGGGAGCACGGGGGGTGAGGCGGACCTCGACATCCGCGTCCAAGGCGCGAGCCAGACGCTCCAGAACGGGCAAGGTGGGGATGGTCCCGCCCCCTTCGAAGCGTGCCACCGCCGACTGCGTCATACCGGCTTTGGCCGCCAGATCGTTCTGGCTCCAGCCGTGTCCCTCACGCATGGCCCGGACCGTCTTACCCAGCTCGTAGGCGAGACGTGCGGCCTCGTATGCCTCGGCCGCCCCCGGCTCGCCCATGCGACGCTGTCTGAGCTCTCGCCAGCTCTCCTGCTCGCTCATACCGCTCCTTCTTCCCCGTCGACGGTGTGCGCCAGTTGAACACAGCGACGCATGGCCCGGCGAGCTCGCTCCACTTCACGATCATCACGTGGCCGCGTCTTGTGGAACACGGTCAACAGGACGATCCTGCGGTGAGATGCGATCCAGTAGGTGATGCGCACAGCGGACTCGTCAAGGTGGAGCCGCAGTTCGCGGAGCTTCCCGTCAAGCTGCTTGGTGTAAGGCTCCCCCAGTAGAGGGCCCTCCGCCGCCAGCAGATCGACGTAGAACGCCACCCTCGCGAACGCCGCCACAGGCAGATCTTCGAGCCACTTCCGGACCTCCGGTTCAAGCTCTACGGTACCCCAGCTCATAGCGTTGATGCTATAAGCGGAGGGCGGCGTCACGCTGTGCTTTCTCGTGAACGCCCAGGGTGGCGGCTCTGCTGATTGTCAGTATTGCTGACGATTAGGCTGGTGCGAGAATCGTGCTGTGTCGAGACGCCTTGGATACCTGCTCAAGCACGCCCAGCTGCGCCTGGCCGAGCTGACCGGTCCGGCGCTGGCGCCGTACGGCATCGACGGTCGCGAGCTGGCCGTGCTCGCCGTCCTCGAAACCGGGCCCGGCGCCGCGCTCGAAGCCGGGCCCGGCGCCGGCGGGCCGCTGTCGCAGCAGGAGGCCGCCCAGCGGCTGCGCATCGACAGGACCACCATGGTCGCCATGATCGACACGCTCGAGGCCAAGGGGCTGGTGTCACGCAGGCCGCACCCCGGCGACCGGCGCAAGAACGCCGTCGAGCTGACCCCGCGCGGGCGCGACACGCTGCGTGACGGCGGTGTGGCCGTCGACGGCGCCGAGCGCGCGTTCCTGTCCGGGCTGACGGACGACGACGCGTCGCTGCTCAGGGACGTCCTGAGCAGGCTCGTCTAGGTGCCCTCGCCGAGCAGGCCCGCGCGGTGGTGGCGGCGGCAGAGCACCTGGTAGCGGACGGGAGAGGCGTCGGTGTCGCCGATCATCACCTGCTCGCCGGTGCGGACCAGCTCGCCGCCGACGATCCTGGCGTTGAGCAGGCCCGGACGCCCGCACCAGCACAGCACCTCGACCTGCAGCCGGCACACCTCGTCCGCCAGCTCGAACAGCCGCTGCGCCGCCGGGAACATCACCGACCTGAAGTCCGAGGCCAGCCCGAACGCGTAGACGTCGATCCCGTGCTCGTCGACCAGGTCGGCGAGCTGCTCGATCTGCGGCACCGTGTAGAAGCACGCCTCGTCACAGATCAGGTAGTCGATCCGGTGCTGCGTGGTGACGAGGTCCACGAGGTCGAGGCCGTCGTGGACCTCGATGGCCTCCAGCCCGAGCCCTATCCTGCTGGTGAGCTTCGGCTGGCCCGACCGGTCGTGCTTGGTGAGCACCAGCCCGCGCCTGCCCTGGCGGCCGTGGTTGTAGTTCATCTGCAACGCGAGCGTGGACTTCCCGCAGTCCATGGGGCCGAAGTAGAACTTCAGCACGGCGTTGCGGACGCCGGAGGGCACGGCAGAGAGGGCAGACAGTTCGGTCACGGGGTGCCACCCTAGCGGTTTGGCTTGTTCCATGACCTCGTGGGAGATTTCTCTCCTGCAAGTCTCAGGAGGAACGGTGGTCACAGACAAGCCCCCCGCGCTCGACGCGCTGATGAAGCCCGACGATCTCACGGCGGCGCAGGCCGACGCCGCGAGATGGCGGTACGGCTTCTTCGTCGTCGTGACCGGGATCGTCGCGATTCTCGTCGCGTTCGCCGCCGCCGTCTTCGCCACCAGGGAGTTCGCGCCGATGTTCGCGGGCGTCGCCGGAGTGGTCGGCACCATCATCGGCGCCTATTTCGGCGTGCAGGCGGGCCAGTCGGGTAAGGCCAGAGTTGAGGCCGAGCTGTCGAAGGCCCAGGAGCTGGTGGTCCGGCTCGCGGCGTATGTCGGCACTGAGAACGCGCCCCGGGTCATCGACGAAGTCCTCGGCCGCCGCAGGAGCTGAGGAGCCATGAGCAGCGTCCGTATCGGAGTCGACACCGGGGGCACGTTCACCGACGTGGTGGCCGTGAACGAGGAGACCGGTGAGATCGTCACCACCAAAACGCCCTCGACGCCCGCGAACCCGGCCGACGGGTTCCTGACGGGCATCGGCAGGCTGGGCCCGCTCGACGTCAGCTCCGTCGTGCACGGCACCACCGTGGCCACCAACCAGCTCCTCGAAGACCGCATCGGGAACCTCGGCTTCATCACCACCGAGGGGTTCGAGTTCATCCTGGAGATCGCCAGGCAGAGCGTCCCCGACGGCTACGGCAACTCCTACTTCTGGGTGAAACCGCCCAGGATCGTGCCGGTCCACCTGGTCCGGACCGTCGGAGGGCGGCTCGACCACCTGGGCGAGGAGGTGCGCCCGTTCTCCGAGGAGCAGGCCGTGGAGACGGCCCGCTGGTTCCGGGCCAGGGGGATCACCGCGATCGGCGTCTGCTTCCTGCATGCGTACGCCAATCCGGAGCACGAGCGGCGGATGCGCGACGTGCTGGCGCGCGAGCACCCGGAGGCGGTCGTCTCGCTCTCCAGCGACGTGCTGCGCGAGTACCGCGAGTACGAGCGGTCGGTCACCACGCTGGTCGACGCCGCGGTCAAGCCCGCCATGCGCGGCTACATCGCGAACCTGTCGAGCCGCCTGGGCATGCCGTTCTCGGTGATGAAGTCCAACGGCGGCGTGCTGTCGGCCCGCGAGGTGGTGAACCAGCCGATCACCACCGTGCTGTCGGGTCCCGCCGCGGGCGCGCTGGGGGCCGCGTTGATCGCCTCCACGGCCGGGCACCCGTCCGTGATCACCCTGGACGGCGGGGGCACCTCCACCGACGTGGCCGTGGTGATCGACGGGGAGCCGTCCGTCACGACCGAGGGGTCCGTCGGCCGCTACCCGTGCAAGATCCCGATGATCGACATCGTCACGGTGGGCGCGGGCGGCGGCTCGATCGCCTGGATCTCGCCCGAGGGCACGCTCAAGGTCGGCCCCAGGTCGGCGGGCGCCGACCCGGGCCCGCTCTGCTACGGCCGGGGCGGCACCGAGGTGACGGTCACCGACGCGCACGTCTTCCTCGGCCGGATCCCGCCGCACCTGCTGGGCGGCGAGATCCCGCTCGACGCCGACGCCGCCCGCGCCGGCATCCAGGCCCTGGCCGGCAAGCTCGGCCTCACCCCCGAACGCACCGCGACGGGCATCCTGGAGATCAGCGCGTTCAACCAGAGCAACGCGATCCGCCAGCTCACCGTCAAGCGCGGCCTCGACGTGCGGGACTTCCCGCTGGTCACCTTCGGCGGCTCGGGCCCGCTGCTGGCCTGCCGGCTGATCGACATCCTCGGCCTGCCCGCCGTCGTCGTCCCGCCCGACCCGGGCAACGTGTCGGCCTTCGGCCTGCTCACCGTGGACGTCAAGAACGACTACGTGCGCACCCACGTCACCCGCGACCTGCGGCCCGACACCGCCGCCGCGATCCTCGGCGAGCTGGAGGGCGACGCGGCGGCGGCGCTCACCCACGAGGGCTTCGACGACCCGGTCTACGCGCGCAGCGCCGACCTGCGCTACTACGGCCAGGCGTACGAGGTGCGCGTCCCCGCGCCCGCCGGAGCCGTGGACGAGGCCTGGCGCGAGGAGGTGGTCTCCCGCTTCCACGACGCGCACGAGAAGCTGTACGGCTACGCCTACCGCGACGACCCGCGGCACACCGTCGAATGGGTCAACCTGCGCGTCTCCGGCATCGGGCCGATCAGCCGCCCGGCGATCAGGCGGCTGGCCCCCCGGGAGGGCGAGCCGGTCACGACGTCCAGGACGGTGCACTTCGACGAGCCGCACGACACGACGGTCATCCAGCGTGTGACGCTCGGCCCCGGTGCGGTCGTCGAGGGCCCCGCGGTGATCGAGGAGTACGGCTCGACGATCCCCATCCACCCGGGTTTCACCGCGAAGGTGGACGAGTACGGCAACGTGGAGGTGCGACATGGCTGACCCGATCCTCGTCGAGATCGTCGAAGGCACGCTCGCCTCCGTCGAGAGGGAGGTCGAGACCGCGATCGCGCGCACGGCCAGGTCCCCGATGATCCGCGACGCGCACGACTTCCGGGCCGGGATCCACGACGCGAGCCTGCGCAAGCTCACCGGACGCTCCTACAGCGCGCTCGTCCAGCCGGTGGTCCGCGACTTCCCGATCGACACCATGAAGCCCGGCGACGTCTACTTCCACAACGACGTCTACCTGTCGGAGGGCGGCATCGGCCACCTGCCCGACCTGTGCGTCACGGTCCCGGTCTTCCACGAGGGCGAGGTGGTGGCGTTCGTCCAGGCGTTCGGGCACCACGACGACATCGGCGGCTCCGTCCCAGGGTCGATGCCGTCGCACGCCAGGTCGGTCTTCGAGGAGGGGCTGATGGTCCCGCCGATCAGGCTGTGGGAGGAGGGCGTCCCCAACGAGGCCGCGCTGCGCATCATGACCCGCAACTCCCGCATGCCCGACTCGCTGGCCGGCGACCTGGACGCGGAGTGCTCCGCCTGCCTCATGGGCGCCCGCCGCCTGACCGAGCTGTTCGACCGGTACGGCAGGCAGGCCGTCCAGGAGTGCTTCGACGCGATCATCGACAAGACCACGGAGACGTTCCGCAGGGAGCTGCTCTCCAAGATCCCCGAGGGCACGTACGTCTGGGAGGACTACGCCGAGCACGACGGCGTCGACGCGCCGCGCCTGCACGCCCAGCGCATCACGCTCACCGTGGACCACGCCGCCGACTCGCCGCTGACGATCGACTTCACCGGCACCTCGCCGCAGGCGAAGGGGCCGATCAACCACGCGGGCGACTACGCCGACGGCGTCTTCCTGAAGAAGTGGCTGGCGCCCGTCCTGCGCAACCTCGCCGACACGCCCGAGCGGATGGCCGAGCTGGACGTCAACGAGGGCGTCGTCCCCCTCATCAAGATGATCTTCCCGGAGAAGGGCACCCTGCTCACTCCGGTCTTCCCCGCGCCCACCAACGCCCGCACGTTCGTCATCCTGCGCCTGCTCGGCGTGCTGGCGGGCGTCCTGGCCAAGGCGACGGGCGGGCGGATGCCCGCAGACCAGGAGACGATCCGCTACACCGGCGTCTACGGCGACGGCGGCGACGGTCTGCCGTACCTCATGCGCGAGGTGCTGGGCGGCGGCTCGGGCGGCAGGTGGTACGCCGACGGCGAGGACACCATCCACGTGGTGCCCGACTCGCGCAACATCCCGGTGGAGTTCGCCGAGGCCCGCTGGCCGTTCCGGGTCGAGCGCCTGGCCCTGGCCTGCGACTCGGGCGGCCCCGGCATGTTCAGGGGCGGGCTCGGCTACGACAAGCACATCAGGATGCTGCGCGACGCGTCGTACATGTCCATCGCCGACCGTTCCATCCTGTCGTGCTGGGGGGTGAACGGCGGCCTGGCGGGCCGCCCGTTCCGGGTGGAGATCGCGGGCAAGGAGATGGACGGCCTGGTGGACGACCACCCGGTCCAGGCGGGAGAGCTCATCCGTATCCGCACCACGGGAGGCGGTGGCTGGGGCTCCCCCTACGACCGCGACCCGCGCGCGGTGGCGGCGGACGTCCGCGACGGCAAGGTCTCCATCGCGGGCGCGCTGGGCGACTACGGCGTGGTCCTCGACGGCGACCGCATCGACGAGGCGGGCACCGCCGAACTCCGGGCCCGCCTGCGCACCACCACCGGCCGGTTCTTCGACCGCGGCCCCGGCTACTCGCGGCTGTCCGGCGGCAGGTCCCACGCGGAGGTCGACGAGCTGTAAGGATGGCCGGCTTTCGCCGAGAATAGTCTCCATTTCCCTACGGAATGGAGCAAAGGCGTGCGTATCGCCCTCGCCGGTCTCGCGACCAGCCATCCTTTCACCGACGCCAGGACCCTCGCCCGGCACGCCGAGCTCGTCGTGTGGGAGCCCGACCCGGAGCGGTTGCGGCGCTTCACCGAGGAGCAGCCCGCCGCCACGGTGAAGGGCAGCCTGGACGAGCTCCTGGCCGCCGAGCCCGACGGGGTGGTTTTGACCGTGCCCAACCCGCGGGTGCCGCGGGCGCTGGAGGCGGTGCTGGAGACCGGGGTGGCGTGCTTCGTGAACAAGCCCGCCGCCGCCACCCGGGCCCAGCTCGACGCGCTCGACCGGCTGGACGTCCATGACAGGGTGCTGAGCAGCTCGGTGCTCAGGTTCGCCCCCGCGTTCACGGCCGCCACCGTGGCGCCCGTCGAGCCCGCCGAGGTACTGGCCGTGCGGGCGACCGTCCGGCACGACGTGGGCCTGTGGGCCACCGGCTACAACCCGTGGCAGGACACCCCGGACGAGGGTGGCGGGACGATGGTCACGATGGGCATCCACGGCGTGGAACTGCTCGTCGCGCTCCTCGGCCCCGACGTGCGGCTGGCGGGCGCCGCCGGAGCCGTCCGCCACTACACCGGCCTGCGCTCGGAGGACACCGGCGTGATGGCGCTGCGCTGGGGGAGCGGCATCACCGGAACGGTGGAGATCCTCGGCGTCTCCGACGGCGAGTCCTACACCGTCACCCTGCACAGGCGCGACGGCACCGAGTCGATCGTGATCGAGAGCGGCGAGGACCCGGTCAAGGGCCTCGGCTACGAGGGGACGATCGAGGCGTTCCTGGCGATGGTGGCCGGCGCGCCGAGCCCGGTGCCGTGGAAGGAGACGCGGGCCGTCCTGGACGTCCTGGTCTCCGCCCGGGAGGCCGCCCGTTGACATTCGGACTCTCTCCCAGTTACGGTCTGGACCGTAAATAACGGGAAGGGAGTCCGCGTGCGGACGACAGCGGAACTCGAAGAGCGTCTGGCGCGCCCCAGCGCCGGGCTCGTCGACGATCTGGCCGAACTCGACGGCGACATCATGATCCTGGGCGCGGGCGGCAAACTGGGCCCCAGCCTGGTGCGGCTGGCGCTCAACACCACCGGGCGCGACAGGCGCGTCATCGCCGTGTCCCGCTTCTCCGAGCCCGGCCTGGCCCAGGCGCTCCAGGAGGACGGCGCCACCGTCGTCCCGGCCGACGTGGCCGACGAGCAGCAGCTCCGCGACCTGCCCGACGCCCCGAACGTCGTCTTCCTGGTCGGGGCCAAGTTCGGCACCCAGGGCCGCGAGCACGCCACCTGGTTCACCAACGCCTACCTGCCCGGACGGGTCGCCGACCGCTTCCGCGACAGCCGGATCGCCGCCCTGTCGACCGGCAACGTCTACCCGCTCGTGCCCGTCACCAGCGGCGGCTGCACCGAGAGCACGCCCGTGGGCCCCGTCGGCGAGTACGCGATGAGCTGCCTCGGCAGGGAGCGGGTGCTGTCGCACTTCTCCGAGACCTACGGCACCCGCCTGTCGCTGATCCGCCTCAACTACGCGGTCGAGCTGCGGTACGGCGTGCTCGTGGACCTCGCCCAGAAAGTCCTGGCGGGCGAGCCCATCGACCTCGCCACGGGCCAGGTCAACGTGGTGTGGCAGGGGTACGCCAACGAGGTCGTCCTCAGGTCGCTGCTCCTCGCCGGCACGCCCCCGTACGTGCTCAACCTCACCGGCCCCGAGCTGGTCTCCGTCCGCCAGGCCGCCCAGGACCTCGGCGCGGCCCTCGGCAAGGAGCCGGTGTTCACCGGCGAGGAGGCGCCTACCGCGCTGCTGTCCAACGCCGGCCTCTGCCACCGGCTGTTCGGCTACCCCGAGATCACGCCGGCCGAGCTGATCGAGCACACCGCGCGCTGGGTCGCCGGCGGCGGGCCGCTGCTCGGCAAGCCCACCAAGTTCGAACGCCGCGATGGCCGTTTCTGACTTCCCAGCCACCGACCAAGGGGGACCTCACGTGCTCAGCACGGCTCAGCAGGCGCACACGTCCGTACGCGACCTGTTCAGGCGCGGCCTGGTGATTCCGGCGCACCCGCTGGCGCTGACCGAGGGCAGGAAGCTCGACGAGCGCCGGCAGCGGGCGCTCACCCGCTACTACCTGGAGGCGGGCGCGGGCGGGCTGGCGGTGGGCGTCCACACCACCCAGTTCGCCATCCACGGCACGGACCTCCTGTCGCCCGTCCTCGAACTGGCCGCCCGCACGGCCGGCGAGTACGAGCGCGAGGTGGTGCTGGTCGCGGGCGCCACCGGCCCCACCCGCCAGGCCGTGGCGGAGGCCGAGCTGGCCAGGTCGCTCGGCTACCACATGGTGCTGCTCAGCCCCTACCGCGAGCTGGACGAGGACGCGCTCGTCGAGCGGGCCCGCGCCGTGGGGGAGGTGCTGCCGGTCATCGGCTTCTACCTGCAGCCCGCCGTCGGCGGCCGGCCGCTGTCACGGGAGTTCTGGACGCGCCTGGCCGCGATCGACTCGGTGGCCGGCATCAAGGTCGCGCCCTTCGACCGCTACCGGACCCTCGACGTCCTGCACGGCGTCGTCCGCGCCGGACGTGCCGGGGACGTCGCCCTCTACACCGGCAACGACGACCACATTCTGGCGGACCTCATCACCCCGCACCGCGTCGTCGTGGACGGCCGCGAGGTCCAGGTCGAGTTCGTCGGCGGGCTGCTCGGCCAGTGGGCGGTCTGGGTCCGGCGGGCGGTGGAGCTCCTGGAGGAGGCCAAGCTGGCCCGCGCGGGCGGCGACGACGCGTCGATCAGGCGCCTGCTCACCCTCGACGGCCACCTGACGGACGCCAACGCCGCCATCTTCGACTCGGCGAACGCCTTCCACGGCTGCATCCCCGGCATCCACGAGGTGCTCCGCCGCCAGGGGCTCCTGGCGGGACGCTGGTGCCTGGACCCCGCCGAGGACCTCTCGCCGGGGCAGCTCGCCGAGATCGACCGCGTCTGCGCGGCCTACCCGTGGCTCCGCGACGACGACTTCGTCACCGCCGGTCTCGACCGTTGGCTCTCCTGATCCCTCGCGGCGCCTCCGGGCCGTCCGCCCCCGCCTCGCGCGGGGCGGCGCACGGAGGCGGGCGCGGGGTGTCAGAGGGTGAGGCGGTAGAGGGTCAGCGGCCGGCCGCTGGAGCCGCTGGTGAGGTTGCCCGTGCGCTCGGCGAGCCCCGCCAGCTCCAGGCGGTGCAGCATGCGGCGGGCCGTGCGCTGCTGGACCGCCAGGCGGTCGGCGATCTCGCGGGTCGTGAGCGGCTCGTCGCCGGCCGCCGCCCGAGCCTCCAGGAGCTTCTCCAGCGTGAGCACCGAGAGCCCGACGCGCCGGGCGATCACCGCGAGGTTCTGCTCGCCCGCGGGCGTGGTGGTCACCGACTCCAGGACGATGTCCGTGTCGGCCCGCAGCGACAGCACCGCGGCGACGTCCCCGATGCGGCGGGCGCGGGCGAGCGCACGGCGGGCCAGGCTCTCCGCCTCCGCCGCGCTGCGCCCCAGGCCGAAGCCGACCCGCACGACCTGGTTCTGCGCCGCCAGCCGCGCCAGCATGGGCAGCCCGGTGAAGCCGCCCGTGGCGTCGTGCAGCGGCCCGCGGGTGGTGACCAGCAGGTGGGTGCCGCCGCGGAAGGCCGCCAGCGTGCCGCCGAGCGCGGTGGCCTCGCGCAGCAGCCCCTCCTCGTTCTCCACCTCGACCAGGCCGAGCGCGATCTGCGCGTCCTCCTGGGCCTGCCCCTCGGTGGTCAGCAGCAGCTGCCGCAGCGCCACCCGGACCGAGTGGACCGACGGGGCGAGCCGCAGCACCTGCATCTCGTCGCGCAGGGCCTCGTGCACCGAGCTCAGGCAGGTGATCACGGCGTGCGCGGGGCCGCGCCGATGGAAGGCGACGGCCTTCTTGGACGTCATCTCCGGACGGTAGGAGAGCGTGCGCAGCTCCTCCGTCGGCAGCCCGGCCTCGGTGAACGTGGCGTGCACGTCGGCGGCCGAGAGCGTGTCGATCGACAGGCGGGTCACATCGCGGCCCTCGTGCTGGAGGCGTACCAGGGCGCTGAGCAGTGTCGCGCCCGAGTAGTCGACGAACGCCGCCGGGCGCGACAGCACGTCCGCGTCGCGCGACAGCATGTACGGCACGATGCCGGTGAACAGCCACCCCTCGACGGCGGAGGCGTGCGCGTCGACGATCGCGGGGGCCTGCGACTCGTGGTCGTAGTCGAGGCGGAGCGTGCTGACGCCCGGCTGCTCCTCGCACGTGGCCGCGACGTCGTCGACCAGGTCATGCGGGCCGACGACCCCGATGACGATTCCCATCGCGCCTCCCTCTCGCTCATTACGGTCAAGACCGCAATTATAACCTGTGAGGTGTCCAGTGAAGTTCCCGTCGATGGCGGAAGCCGACGGCCGTACCCTCGGCGACGAGGAGGTGGCCGCCGCCGAGCGGGTGATCCGCTCGGGCATGCTCAACTCCGTCTGGGGGACGGAGGTGCGGGCGCTCGAACGCGAGACGGCCGCCCTGTACGGCCTGCGTCACGCGATCGCCTGCAGCTCGGGCACCGCAGCCCTCCATCTGTCGGTGGTGGCGGCTGCGCCGGACCCCGGGGACGAGATCATCACGACGCCGATCACGGACTTCGGCACCGTGGCCCCCATCTTGGCGCAGAACGCCGTCCCTGTCTTCGCGGACGTGGACCCCTCCGACGGCAATCTCGACCCGGACGCCGTCGCCGCCCTCATCGGGCCGCGTACCAGGGCCATCATGGCGGTCCACCTGTTCGGGGCGCCGGCCCGCGTGGACGAGCTGCGCGCCCTGGCCGACGCGCACGGCCTGGTGCTGATCGAGGACTGCGCGCAGGCCTGGCTCACCGAGCTGCCCCCGGCGCTCCCCACAGCGCTCCCCACAGCGGCGGGGCGGCTGGCGGGGGCCGTCGGGCACGTGGGGTGTCTCAGCCTGCAGCAGTGGAAGCACATCACCTGCGGCGACGGCGGGATCGTGGTCACCGACGACGATGAGGCGGCCCGCAGGATGCGGCTGTTCTCCGACAAGGGGTGGGACCGGGCCGCCGGGCGGTCGCACGCCAGCTTCGGCCTCAACTACCGGATGACGGAGCTGCAGGGCGCCGTCGCGCGGGCGCAACTGGCCAAGCTGCCCGCCGTCGTCGCGGCCCGCCGCCGCACCGCGGAGCGGCTGCTCGACGCCCTGAAAGGCGTCCCGGGCCTGCGCCTGCCCCGGCGGGAGGGGCACGCCTGGTGGCTGTTCCCCGTCGTCCTGCCGGACGGCGGCGCGCCGGAGCTGGCCGCCCGCCTGGCCGAGTCGGGGATTCCGGCGCGGGCCGGATATCTGAACGAGCCGTTGAACCGCGCCCCGGTCTGGGACGTCCCCATCTACGGGACGTCCCGCTACCCCCTGGACGGCTACCGCCCCAACCCCTGCCCGGAGGCGGAACGCCTGGTCGCGGAGGCACTCCTGGTCATCGACTGGAACGAGAACTACACGGACGACCACGTCGCCCACATAGCCCAGGAGATCACGAAATTTCGGGACCTGTCGTAGTCACGGTTCGGAGTCGGGGATTGACCCGGCAAGAAGCTGTCACTAGGTTTCGGTCAGGACCGGTATTATTTGAAAGGATGCCGCCGATGAGAAAGCACGCGGCAGTCGGCGTGGCCGTCGCCCTGAGCATCGCAGCCGCTGGGTGCGGATCGAGCGGCTCGGACAAGGCCACTGTCACCCTGTGGATGTACCCCGTCATCTCGGACCAGGCGAAGAGCCTGGCGTTCTGGGGCAAGATCGAGAAGGACTTCGAGGCCAAGAATCCCACGATCGACCTCAAGATCGACCAGCAGCCCTGGGAGGGCCGTCAGGAGAAGGTGACGACCGCGCTGGTCTCGAAGAAGGGGTTCGACGTCGTCGTCCTCGGCCCCGACCAGATCCCCCAGTACGCCCAGCAGGGCACCATCGAGCCGGTGGACGAGGTGGTCGCCCCGGCCAAGGCCTCCTACCTGCCGAACTCGCTGGCCGCGCTGACCGTCGGCGGCAAGGTCTACGGAGTCCCGATCTACCAGACGATCACCGCCCCCATCTACAACAAGAAGCTGTTCGCCGAGGCGGGCGTCACCAAGGTGCCCGAGACCCTGGCCGAGCTGAAGGAGGCGGCGCCCAAGCTCGCCGCCAAGAAGGTGGCCGTGCTCGACTACCCGGGCGATCCCGAGGTCAGCCTCAACCAGAGCTTCTACCCGATCCTGTGGGCCAACGGCGGCAGCGTCTTCGCCCCCGACGGTAAGAGCGCCGCCTTCAACGGCCCCGAGGGCGTCGAGAGCCTGCAGTTCCTGCTCGACCTCAAGGCGCTGGGCGGCCTGCCCGCCAACGTCGCCAGCAAGCGCAACGACATCGAGGGCGGTGCGCTCGCCGCCGGCAAGACCGCGATGTACCACGCCGCCACCGCCCTCCAGGTCACCCAGCTCGGCACCGCGATCGGCGCCGAGAACGTCGGCATCGGCCTGCCGCTGGAAGGCAAGAAACGGGTCGCGTTCGGCATCCCGGGCGCGCTCGTGCTCGCCAAGCACACCGAGAACAAGGACGCGGCCAAGAAGGTCGCCACCTTCCTCGCCTCCCCCGAGGTCACCGCGCAGCTGGCGAAGGAGTCGGGCTTCTACCCCGCGCGCACCGACGTGAGCGTGCCCGACCAGTCGGAGGCGGCCAAGGAGTTCGCCAAGTCCCTCCAGTACGCCTTCCCCGGCGACGCCCACCCCAAGGCCCGGCAGGTCATGAGCGTCATCGGCCCGCACATCCAGGCCGCCCTGCTCGGCAAGGAGGACGCGAAGACGGCGCTCGACGCGGCGGCCAAGGAGGCCAACACGCTGCTGTCCAGCGGCGGCTGAGCGACGAAAGGATCGCTGGTGCGTCAACGCTTGCGGGACCCGGTCACCGGCCTGCTGTTCGTACTGCCCGTGCTCGTCCTGTTCCTGGTCTTCCGGATCTTCCCCTCGCTCGGCGCGGCAGGCATGAGCCTGACGAACTGGAACATCGGCGGCGACTGGGACTTCGTCGGTGCGGACAACTACGCCAGACTGCTGGACGACGTCAACTTCTGGATCAGCCTGCGCGTCACACTCGTCTACGTGGCGATCTACGTGCCGCTCACCGTGCTGGTCTCGCTCGGGACGGCGCTGCTGCTCAACCAGGTCGTCTTCCTGCGCGGCCTGTTCCGGGGCATGCTGTTCCTCCCGTACGTCACGAGCTTCGTGCTCGCCGGCATCATCTGGCGGTGGATCTACGACTTCGACGGCCTGATCAACGGTCTGCTGGCCAAGGCGGACCTCGGGCCGGTGGCCTTCCTCGAGCAGGCCTCGCTGGCGCTGCCCGCCATCGCGGTGGTGTCGGTGTGGAAGGGGTTCGGCTACTCGATGCTGATCCTGCTGGCCGGGTTGAAGTCGATCCCGGCCTCGTACCTGGAAGCCGCCCGCGTCGACGGCGCGTCCGCCTGGCAGCGGTTCCGGCGGATCACGCTGCCGCTGCTCAGGCCGACGCTCTTCTTCGTCCTGGTGATCGAGACGATCAGCGCGTTCCAGACCTTCGACACCGTCTACGTGATGACGGGCGGCGGCCCGGCCAGGGGCACCTACCTGCTCATCTACGGCATCTACCACAACGGCTTCAGGTCCTTCGACTTCGGCTACGCCGCAACCTGGGGCATGGTCCTGTTCGCCATCGTGCTGGTCATCTCGCTGATCCAGCGCCGCTTCCTGGACCGGGGGAACACTTGACCTCCTCCCCTTCCTGAAGGAGGGGGAGTCCCACGGTCACCCGTGAGCCTTCCTGCTTCACCGCCGACCGCCCGCCAGAGAGAGGAACTCACCTTGAGGTCTTACACCGGCTCCACAGGCGTTTCACCTCTCCGCCAGCCCGGCGGCGAGGACACCAAAAACCGTTCCTTCGGCAGCTTGGTTATCGCCACCGTCACACACAGTACCGAATGCTGCGGCACTGCACAGCGTTTCCTCCCCAGCCTGAAGACGGGGGTTTCCACGCTCGAGGAGTCTCGATGACCATCACGCGAGCCGGCAGCGTCCGGGCGGGAACGGCGACGGCGAAGGCGGCCCGCCCTCGGGCGCCCAAGCGCCGGCGGTGGCGCCGGTGGCCGCTCGTGGCGCTGCTCGCCGTGCTGTCGGTGCTCACGGTCAGCCCGTTCGTGGCCATGGTGGTGGTGGCGCTCACCCCGGCGGGCAAGCCCACGGTGCCGGCCCAGTGGCCGGAGTCGCTCACCCTCGACAACCTCGTCCAGGTGCTGTCGGCCTCCGGCTTCGTGGGGTGGACGATCAACTCGCTGGTGTACGCGCTGGTCTCGGTGGTGATCATCCTGATCACCTCGTCGATGGCCGGTTACGCCTTCGCCAAGAAGCGCTTCCCCGGACGCGACGCGATGTTCTGGACGTTCCTCGCCACCATGATGGTGCCGTTCCAGGCGACGCTCATCCCGATGTTCGTGCTGGTCAACAGCCTCGACGGAGTCGACACGTTCTGGGGGCTGATCGTGCCGACGCTGGCCAACTCCCAGGCGGTCTTCCTGATGCGCCAGTTCATCCTGGGCCTGCCGGACGAGCTGTTCGACGCGGCCAAGGTCGACGGCGCGTCCGAGCTGCGCGTCTACTGGACGATCGTGATCCCGCTGACCAAGCCCATCCTGGCCACGCTCGGCGTGTTCGTGTTCCTGTGGCACTGGAACGACTTCCTGTGGCCGCTGGTCGTCGGGCAGAGCGACGCGACCCGCACCCTGACGGTCGGGCTGACCACGCTGCGAACCGAGGAGACGCAGCTCGCCGTCCTGATGAGCTCGGCGGCGGTCTCGGTCATCCCGTGCCTGCTGGTGTTCTTCCTGTTGCAGCGCTACCTGGTCAACAGCATCGCGATGACCGGCCTCAAATAGGCTGCCGCATGTGGACATCTCGGCACAGACCCTGCGTGACCGGCTGAGCGGCGCCCTCATCGCCGCCGCGGCCACCCCCATGACGGAATCGGGCGAGGTGGACGCGGACGTCGTCGCCCGCTACTTCGCGAGCCTGGTCGACGACGGCGCCGACGCCCTGGCCGTCCTCGCCCACACTGGCCGCGGCCCGTTCCTGACTCCCGATACCCGGGCCATGGTGGTGGAACGCGCGCTCGCCCTCGGCGTCCCCGTGATCGTGGGCGTCGCCGGCGGCGCGGGCGAGGCCGGGCGGCAGGCGCAAGCCGCCGCCGAGCTGGGTGCGCACGGGGTGCTGGTGTTCCCGCCGGAGGGCGGTAGTGAGGACGGCGGCGAGGACGGCGTCAGGGCGGCTGTGCACGAGGAGGTGTGGCAGGCGGCCCGCCTGCCCATGATCGCCTTCGACCTCTACACGCGCCCCTGCCCGCCGGACGTGATGCGGGAGGTCCTCCGGCACCCCGGCGTGGCGGCGCTCAAGACGGCCCTCCTGTCGGACGCGATGGGCTGCCAGCGGGTGATCGCCCTCACCAGGGAGGCGGGCAGGCTGGCCATCACCGGCGAGGACCGCATGTTCGGCCCCTCGCTGCTGTGGGGGGCGCAGGCGGCGCTCGTGGGCATCGCGGCGGCGACGGTCGAGGCGACCGCGGCGGTCATGACCGCCTACCGGGGCGCGGACCTGCGCGCCTTCGAGGAGGCGTCCGCCCGTCTCGACAGGCTCGCCCAGGCCACGTTCACCGCCCCCATGGAGGGCTACGTCCAGCGCATGCTGTGGCTGGCGGCGGCGGAGGGCCGGATCCCGGAGACGCACGCGCACGACCCCTACGGCCCCGCCCTGCCCGCCGGCGAGCGGGCAGGCGTGGTCGAACACCGCGTCGAACGCCGTATCCAACCCCGTGTCGAACCCCGTGTCGAACACCGGGGGCACCGGCCGCCAGGAGGCGCGCGGCGCGACGACCGGCACCGGCCGGCGTAGCAGGGCGTCAGGAGGCGTGCGGGGGACGCATTCAGCGGTGGCCGCTGATCGCGATGCGCACCAGGTTGCGCCCGCGCACCCCGTACAGGGCCCTGCCGGACGGGTCCAGCGCGAGCTTCGGCTCGCCGCCGAACCACTGCCCCGCCAGGCCCTCGACGATCGTCTTCGCGGTGAAGGCGGCGAGGTCCAGCTTGTAGACCTGGTCGCCGTCGCTGCAGTAGGCGACGCGGCCGGTCACGAACAGCTCGCCGCCCTTCGCGCCGACCTTGAGCGTCCTGGTGACCTTCCTGGTGCGCGGGTCGAACTCGAAGACGTCCCCTGTGCTCGCCATCCCGTACACGAAGTCGGAGCCCAGCGCCAGGCTGGTGATCGAGCGCGCGCCGGGGACGGGCTCGACCTGCCAGAGCAGCTTCCTGCCGACCAGGTCGAAGGCCGCCAGGCGGGCGGTCGTGGTGACCGGCGGCAGGCCGAGCCCCTCCTGGATGAGGGTGCCGAGGTAGGCGGTGCCGTGCCGGGCCACCACCGAGTAGACGGTCTGCCGCTCGACGACCGGCCGGTAGGTCTCGTACCTGCCGGTTCGCGGGGAGTAGAGCGACAGCGCGCCGTTCATGTGGCCGGGTTCCGGCTGGGTCGGCATCACGACCAGGCCGGTCTTGGCGTCGTAGGCGAGGTCGCGGGGGCGGTCCTGCTGGTTCCCCGTGCGAGCGAGCAGCCGCGCCTCGGCCTCGCCCGCGTGATGCGCGTACAGGGCCGCCTGCGTGTAGACGCCGAGGTAGGTGGTGTCGCCGACGGTGAGCAGGGTCTTCGGCTCGCCCGCGATGCCGAGCCTGGTGACCTTGCCGGTGGCCAGGTCGTGTACGTCGGCGCCGCCTTTGCCGCCGACGTACACGCGCCGCCCGTCGCTGTGGACGGACATCGGCTCCTCCGGCGCGGCCTTGAACCCGCGCTGGACGAGATTGCGGTACTCCAGCGCCCCGGTCGCTGGGTCGTAGACGAAGACGGCGCTGTCCTGGATGCCGTAGACGCGCCCCTCGTGCGCCAGCAGCCGGTGGGTGAGCGCCTCGAAGTACGGGACGCCGAGCACCTCGAGCTTCCCGGTGGCCAGCTCGCAGCGGTAGAAGGTGCCCGAGGGGCGTCCGGCGAAGTAGACGTACCCGTCGTGGATGAGGACCGCGACGACGTACTTCTCGCCCGGGGCGCTCGCCTTGACGACCAGGTGGTTCGACGGGTTCGCCTTCTCCAGGATGACCAGCTCGGCCAGGGAGTTCATGCCTCCGGCGAGATGGGTGTCGGACATCGCCATGCTCGACACCCAGTCGCGGTTCGCCAGTTCGGCGGGCAGCAGGTCGCGCTTCTCGCCGGTGGCCCTGTCGATCGCGACGAGGTGGGCGTGGGAGCCGATGCCCGCGTAGACGTACCTGTCGTCGGCCTGGATGCTGCGGACGTACGCCTCGCCGGGCGCGGGCTGGCCCAGGTCCCGGCTCTGGCCGGTGGCCGGGTCGTACTCCCACACGCGCCCCGGTTCTGACGTCCCCATGTAGACCTTGCCGTCGGGGGAGGAGGCCATCGTCCAGATGTAGTGGTCGGGGTACTCGGCGACCTTCGTGACCGTTCCCGCGACGGTGTCGAGCCTGTACAGGTCGGACCTGGCGTGGGTGCCCACGTAGACGTCGGTGCCGACCTTGCACATGGCCCAGATGCCGACGCCGGTGGGGATGTCGAAGTGCGCGGTGACCGTGTCCTTGGCGAGGTCGTAGGCGCCGACGACGTTCGGCGACAGCCCGCGCGACCCCGCGTACAGGACGCCGCCGACGAACTCGCCGTTGCCGAGCGGGCTGGCGACGCTCGCGGGCCCCAGGTCCGTGAGGTCGCCCTCGCGCGGCTCCGTCGCGGCTCGCGCCGGCAGGGCGGGGAGGGGGGCGAGGGTGGGGAGGGAGGCGGCGGCGGCCACCTGGAGGAAACGTCGGCGGGGGATCATGGGCAACTCCCTGGTGAGGTTCGCCGCACGCTATAACGGGCTGGGCCGTAATGTCTAGGTCCGTAATGTCTAGATCCGGAACAGCTCGGCGGCGTTCCGCCAGGCGACCCGCTCGGCGGCCTCCCCGGTGAGCCCCGCCGCCGCGACCGCGCCGAAGGCCGACGACGGGTCGATCAGCGTGGCGTCGGTGCCGAACAGCAGCCGCCGCCCGTCCACGGCCGCCACCACCTCGGCGATGCGCCCGGCGGGCGCGTGGGACCAGCACGGTTCGAGGTAGAGGCGGTCGCAGGCGTTCGCCGCCTCGATCGCGTGCCTGAACCCGTCGGCGCCCATGTGCCCGGCGATCACCCTCAGGCCGGGGGTGTCCAGGCACAGCCGGGCCAGGTCGAGGACCGAGGTCCCCCAGGTGTGCACCAGCGCGGGAAGGCCCGTCGAGGCGACGAGGGCCAGGGCGTCGCGCGTCTGCGGCGAGGTGACCGGCGAGGCCGTGTAGTCCGTGTGGATCTTGACGCCGACGAAACGGCCCGAGGGGAGCAGCTCGTCCAGGTCTCTGGCGGCCTGGTCCAGCCTGCGCGGGTTGACCGTGACGTAGCCGAGCAGCCGGTCCTGGCCGTCGAGCCGTTCGGCGAGGGCGCGGTTGCCCGCTCCCGCGTCGTAGATGACGGCCTCGGTGGCCGAGACGATGGCCCGGTCGATGCCGTAGCGGTCCATGGTGGCGAGGTTGGCCTCGGCGACGTCCATGGTGAAGAACCACGGGCCCCAGTGGGCGTGCACGTCGATGATCATGACAGGAGCCTCCTGGCGTTGCCGCCGGCCACCGCCGCCACCTCGTCGGCCTTCAGGCCGCTGGTGGCGAGCCGCAGCAGGGGGACGAGCGGTTCGCAGTGCGGGGCGCGCGAGCCGTAGAGCAGGCGGCCCGCGCCGATCTCGGCGGCCGCGGTCTCCAGCGCGTCGGGGGAGTTGAGCAGGCGGGTCGAGGTGTGGAAGCCCGGCTCGTCGGCGGCCGCCACGAGGAAGTCGCCCAGGTGGTAGAAGTGCGTGTCGAGGAAGACGACCGTGGCCTCCAGGCCGGCGAGCGGCTGCCAGAACCTGCGGACGTCCCCCCCGGTGAGGATCGTCAGGCCGTGCTGCGCGGCCCGGCGGGCGACATGTCTGACCGAGGGGAATCCGGCCTCGACGCCCTGCTCGTCCGGGAAGAGCCTGATCGCTCTGACGCCCGACGCGGCGAGCCGCTCGACCTCGCGCGCCGCCCCGAGGGCGTCCCGCAGGTCCACGGCCCCGACGGGGACGAACGGCGACGCGGCGCCGGACGTCAGGGCGAGGGTCTCGTCGTTGCCCGAGCGGGTGTCGAACAGGGCGGCGCGCAGGCTGGCCACCGCGCCCGCCCGGATGCGGTGCGCCGCCAGCGTGCCGAGGACCGCGTCGGGGGTGCCGGGCGGGCCGTCGCGGTCGGGGTAGGCGCCGACCAGGACGTCGACGTCCAGCGCCACCTCCAGCTCGCCGATCAGGTTCCACGCGTCGAAGGGGGTAGCGGCCCCATCCCTAATCGCCATGCGGGACATCATGCCATTGAAGACCGGCGCTGAGAGAGTTACGGTCTAGCCCTAAACCGAGAAGCGAGCCCACTTCACCCTTGACCTCCCGCTCCGGAGCGCAATAAATTACGGTCTGTGCCGAAACTTGTCATCGACGCCCACCGCCTGGTCGGCCCGGTGCCGTTCGACGACCTGCCGGAGGACCCGCGACCCGAGATGGCCCGCCTCGGCATCGACCAGGCCTGCGTCACCCACACGCTGAGCCTCCACTCCGACCCGGCGGCGGGCAACCGGGCCCTACTCGAACTGGACGACCCCCGGCTGGTGCCGGTGCCCGTCGTGGTGCCGGGAGTGCCGGGGACGTCCGAGCCGTCGGAGCCGGGCGAGGTGCTCGAGTGGGGAGTACGCATGGTGCGGCTCTGCCCGGAACGTCACCGCTTCGACCTGACCGGCCCCGTCGCGCTGCGCTGGCTGTCGGAGCTCGGCCTGCCGATCGCCGTCGACCTGGACGAGACCTCGCCCGCCCAGCTCCGCGCCCTCTCCGACCGGCTCCCCGGCCAGCGCGTCCTGCTGCTCAACCCGGGCTACCGCAGGCTGCGCGAGCTGGCCGAGCTGCTGTCGGAAGCCCCGGACGTCTGGGTGGAGATCGGCACCGTGAACACCCAGCGCGGCGTCGAGTGGCTGGCCGAGCGGTTCGGCGCCGGGCGGTTGGTGTTCGGCACCGGCGCCCCCGTCATGGACGACTGCGGCCCGCGTTTCCTGCTCGACCACCTCGACCTCGCACCGGACGAGGTCGACCTGATCGCCTCGGGGTCCCTGGGGAGGCTGTGGTGACCGTCCTCGACGCGCACGGCCACGTCGGCCCGTGGCCCGACTTCCTCATTCCAGACCCCACCGCGGAAGGCCTGCTGGCCACCATGGACGCGCTCGGCGTGACCGCGATGGGCATCAGCCACCTGCTCGCCGTCGGCCCCGACGCGGTCAGGGGCAACGAGCTGGCCATGGACGTCGCCCGCCGCTTCCCCGGCAGGTTCGGCGTCTGGCAGGTCTACAACCCGCACCACCGCACCCCGCTCGTCCAGGACGGCGTGTGGGGCGTCAAGCTGCACCCGGACGTCCACCAGTGCCCCCTGGACGACCCCCTGTACGAGCCCGTCTGGCGGCTCGGCCTGCCCGTCCTCGCCCATGGGCAGACCGGTTCGCCGTGGAGCGACCCTGAGCGGTTCGCCGCCGTCGCCGCCCGCCACCCGGACGTGCCGCTGCTGATGGGGCACACCGGCCTGTGGCAGCACGGCTTCGCCCGCGCCGCCCGCCTGGTCGCCCGCCACCCGAACGTGTTCCTGGAGGTGTGCGGCTCGAAGATGACGGGCCGCTGGATAGCCCGGCTCGCCGCGCTGGCCGGCGCCGAACGCGTCGTGTTCGGCTCGGACGCCTGCTTCCTCGACCTGCGGACCGGCCTCGGCCGTGTCGCGCTCGCCCCGCTCGACCCAGCGGAGCGCGCCGCCATCCTGGGCGGCAACCTGGCCCGCATCCTGAAAGGCCCCGTCCCGTGACACTCGCCCTCCACGGCGGCACCCCGGTCCGCACCGCCCCCTGGCCGTCCTGGCCGCCGCCGCTCGACCGCGGACAGCGCAAGCTGGTCACCGAGGTGCTGGAGAGCGGGCTGTGGGGCGCCACCCAGGGCGGCGCGGTGGTCGCGCAGCTGGTGGCGGAGTTCGCCCGCAGGGCCGGGGTCCCGCACGGGGTGGCGGTCGGGAACGCGACGCTGGGGCTGTTCGCGGCGCTGCGCGGGCTGGGCGTGGGGGAGGGCGACGAGGTGATCGTCCCGGCCTACACGTTCGTCGCCTCCGCCACCGCCGTCCTGCTCACGGGCGCCACCCCCGTCATCGTGGACGTGGACCCCGCCGACCTGCACCTGTCGCCGGAGGCGGTCGCCGCCGCGCTGACCGGCAGGACCGCCGCCGTCATGCCCGTCCACCTCGCGGGCAGCCCGGCCGACATGGACCCGCTCGTCGCGCTCGCCGCCCGCCACGGCCTGCTCGTGGTGGAGGACGCCGCGCAGGCGCACGGCGCCGCCTACCGCGGCCGTCCGGTGGGCGGGCTGGGCGAGGCGGGGGTGTTCAGCTTCCAGGCGAGCAAGGCGATGACGGCGGGGGAGGGCGGCCTGATCGTCTGCCGGGACGAGACGGCGTACGCGGAGATCTGGTCGGTGTGCAACGTCGGGCGCAGGCCGGGCGGCGAGTGGTACGGCCACCCGTCCGTCGGCTGGAACCTGCGGCTCACCGAGCTCCAGGCCGCGCTCGTGCTGCCCTGGCTGGACCGGCTCGACGACGAGATCGACCGCAGGAACGCCTTCTGCGCCGCGCTGGAACGCGAGTTGTCGGGGCTGCCGGTGAGCGTGGTGCCACGCCCGCCCGGCACCACCCGCGACTCGCGGCACCTGCTCATGCTGCGCGTCGAGACCGTCGGGTCACCCGTGGACCGGGAGTTCCTGCTGGCCGCCATGGAGGCGGAAGGCGTCCCGCTCGACGCCGGGTACCCGCCGCTCGGCACGCTGGCCGCCCTGACGGGGGAGGGCGCCAGGGCCGAGCCGTGCCCGGCGGCGGAGGAGGCGTCCAGAACGGTGGTCTGGGTGCGCCAGCCGATGCTCATGGCCGACCCCGGCGCGGCCACGCAGGTGGCCGAGGCCCTCGCTAAGGTGCTGTCTCATTGATCTACTTTGTAAAGGCGCCTGGCTGACGGCCCCGCGAAAGGTCGCGAGTGGGGCGTGCTCAGCCCCTACAACGAGGCGGCGATCGCGCAGCGCCATCCGGAGGAGCTGGCGCGGTTGCGGGCCGAGGGCGAGTACGGCTACCGGCCGCCGGGCGGCGAGTCGTTCGGCGACGTGGCCGGCCGCCTGCGCGCCTTCCTGGAGGCGCTGCGCGGGCAGTCGGACGGCCGCCGCGTCCTGATCGTCGCGCACGACGCGGTGGTGCTGATCCTCCGGCACGTCATCGCGGAGACCCCCGACGCGGACCTGCCGGCGATCGACGCGTACGCCCCCATCGGCAACGCCTCCGTCTCCACCTGGCACGCGGTGGACGGCCGCCTGGAACTGCTGTCCTTCAACGACACCACCCACCTGCGCTGACCCCCGCCACGCCCGCCTCCACGTGCGAGGCGCGTGCGCGGGTGTCAGCAGCCGAGCTCGCGGACGTCGGCGCGGGCGCGTGTGCCGTCCGCGGCGAACCAGGCCTGCTCCGCCTCCATCCAGACCCGCCACCGGGGTTCGAGCTCGGGGCCGTCGCGGTCGAGCACCCGTCGCAGCCGCACCTCTTCGGGCGCCTCCAGCCAGATCGTGAAGGCCAGCAGGTGGGCGATGGACCTGCGGGCCGTGCCGACGCCCTCGATGATCAGGACGGGAGCGGGCGGGACGGTGACCAGCTCGGCGTACTCGGCGCGGTGCCAGTCGTAGCGGCGGAACGCGCCGGGCCTGCCCTGCTGGAGGGGGCGGAGCACCTGCTCGTCGAGGGCGTGGAACCAGGCGTCGGGGCCTTCGTCCCAGGGGATGGGGAAGTCGTCGCTGTGGATCACCTGGCAGCCCAGCTCGGCCGCCAGCTTGGTGGCCAGCGTGGTCTTGCCGGACCCGGCGGGGCCGTCCACGGCGACCAGGCGCACCGGGCCGCACGACGGTTGGAGAGCCTGGATGCGGCGGACAGGCGATTGCACGCACCCCAGGGTAGGTGACGGGGGCAGGGAGGCTGAGAGAATGTTCTTTCGCCTCGAACGCAAGCTGGAGGTTGACTTTGCTCGGACCCCTCGGCGACGTCGTCGTGCTCGACCTGTCCCGGGCCCTGGCGGGCCCGCACGCCGCGCAGATGCTCGGTGACCTGGGCGCGCGTGTGATCAAAGTGGAGCATCCGGACGGAGGCGACGAGTCTCGCGGCTGGGGGCCGCCCTTCGTCGGTCCGGATCACGATATTTCCACCTATTTCCTGGCGGCCAACCGGAACAAGCAGTCCATCGCCGTCGATCTCAAGTCGGCCGAGGGCAAGCGGCTCATCGAGCGCCTGGTACGGCAGAGCGACGTGCTCGTCGAGAACTTCCGCACCGGCGTGCTCGACAGGCTCGGCTTCTCCGTCGAGCGCCTGCACGAGCTGAACCCGCGCCTGGTCATCCTGTCGATCACCGGGTTCGGCCACGACGGGCCCGAGGGCGGGCGGCCCGGCTACGACCAGATCGCCCAGGGCGAGGCGGGCCTGATGTCGCTGACCGGCCCGTCACGCGACGAACCGTATCGCGTCGGCGCCTCGATCGCCGACCTGCTCGCGGGCATCCACGGCGCGTACGGGGTGGTCTCGGCGCTGTACGAGCGTGAGCGCACCGGCAAGGGGCGGGTGGTGCGCACCTCGCTGCTCGCGGCCGTCACCGGCGTGCACTCCTACCACGGCACCGCCTGGACCGTCGGCGGCCAGGTGCCGGGCGCCAACGGCAACCACCACACCTCGATCGCCCCCTACGGGGCGTTCCACTGCGCCGACGGGATGATACAGATCGCCGTCGCGAACGAGGGCCAGTGGAAGAAGGTGGCAGCTCTGCTGGATATCGACCCTGATGTGGCGAAATATGCCACCAACAGGGAGAGGTTCGCACACCGGGATGAGCTGATCGCCGACATGGAGAAGGCCCTGGCCGCTCACGACCGCGCCCACTGGCTGGCCCGGCTGGGCGAGGCGGGGGTCCCAGCGGGGGCGATCCGCTCGATCGACGAGGTCTACTCCTGGGAGCAGACCCGCTCGCAGGGCCTGGTGGTCGAGGTCGACCATCCGGTGCTCGGCCGCATCGAGCTGCCCGGCCCGCCGCTGCGCTTCGACGGGCTGGAGCAGGCGGAGCACACACCGCCGCCCGCGCTCGGCCAGGACGGTGACACGGTGCTGGCCTGGCTCGAAGAGCGGGAGCGGTGATCAAGATTTGGTGGCACCGGTCGGCGCGCTCGTGCGTCAACATTGCATCGTTGGTTGACACTAGGGAGCCATGGTGAGCCGTCCGGACGCGCGCACACTGATCGAAACGGTCCTCGACAGGGGGTCGTGGAAGTCGTGGGACGCGCCGCCCGCCGATCCGGCCGAGCCGGGTTCCCCCTACGCCGACGAGCTGGCCGCGGCCCGGGTGAAGTCGGGTTACGACGAGTCGATGATCACGGGCGAGGGCACGCTCGACGGGCGCAGGGTCGCGATCGTGGCCTGCGAGTTCTCGTTCATGGCCGGGTCGATCGGGGTGGCGGCGGCGGAGCGGTTCGTGGCGGCGGCCGAGCGGGCCACCCGCGAGGGGCTGCCGCTGCTGGCCGCGCCCGCCTCCGGCGGCACCAGGATGCAGGAGGGCGCGCTGGCGTTCGTCCAGATGGTGAAGATCACCGCGGCGGTGCAGGCGCACCGCGCGGCGGGCCTGCCGTACGTGGTGTACCTGCGGCACCCGACGACGGGCGGGGTGTTCGCGTCGTGGGGGTCGCTCGGCCATGTCACGGCGGTCGAGCCGGGCGCGCTCGTCGGGTTTCTCGGGCCGAGGGTGTTCGAGTCGCTGCACGGCTATCCGTTTCCCGAGGGCGTGCAGGTGGCGGAGAACCTGTTCCAGCACGGGCTGGTCGACGCGGTGGTGTCGGCCGACGACGCCCGGCAGATCGCGATCAAGGCCCTCGCCGTGCTCTGCGCCGACACCTCGGGTCTCGCCGCCGGGGCGGCGCCCGAGGAGGACCTGCGGCCCGTCGAGGCGTGGGAGGCCATCACCCGCTCCCGCCGCGACGACCGGCCGGGGGTCCGCACCCTGCTCAAGCTGGCCGCCGCCGACGTGACCCCGCTCAACGGCAGCGGCGAGGGCGAGAACGAGCCCGGCCTGCTGCTCGCGCTGGCCAGGTTCGGCGCCGCCCCCGCCGTCGTGCTCGGCCAGGACCGGCGCAGACAGCGGTCCAGCTCGCCGCTGGGCCCCAGCGGGCTGCGCGTGGCCAGGCGCGGCATGCGGCTGGCCGCCGAGCTGGGGCTGCCGCTGGTCACCGTGATCGACACCGCGGGCGCCGACCTGTCGAAGGCGGCCGAGGAGGGCGGGCTGGCCGCCGAGATCGCCCGCTGCCTGGCCGAACTGGTCGTGCTCGACGCGCCGACGGTCTGCCTGCTGCTCGGCGAGGGGGCGGGCGGCGCGGCCCTGGCCCTGCTGCCCGCCGACCGCGTGCTGTGCGCGCAGCACGCCTGGCTGTCGCCGCTCCCGCCGGAAGGGGCCTCGGCCATCCTGTACCGCAGCGTGGACTTCGCGCCCGAGATCGCCCAGGCGCAGCGCATCCGCGCCACCGACCTGCGCCGCGACGGCATCGTCGACCGGGTCATCCCCGAGCGGCCCGACGCCGCCTACGAGCCGGAGGCGTTCTGCGAGCGGGTGGGGCGGGCGCTGGAGTACGAGATCGCCGGGCTGCTGTCGGAGAGCCCGGCGACCCGCCTCGAGGCCCGCCTGGCCCGCTACCGCAGGCTGGGCACCTAGGAGGTGACTACGGGACGGGAATCCGCTCCACCCTGATCGAGAAGACCTCCTCGCGCGGTACCACGACCTCGTAGGCGCCGTGGTCGACCAGCCAGTAGCCGAGCGCCTCCGCCTTCATCCCGCTGTGGCCGGTGTAGGCGATATGCAGGCCGTCCTCGTCCTCGTCCAGGACGATGCACGGCTCGCCGCCGAACGCGGCCACGGTGCGGACCAGCACCAGCCACTCCACCTCGGCGCGGGCGACCACGCGCCGCCAGTAGCCGGACGCGGGCTGGAACCCGTCGAGTTCCTCCTCGCTGAACAGCGCCACCTGGTCGCTGTCGGGGCCGAGCGCGGCGGGCAGGGTGCGATCGCCGTAACGGGCCACGAAGCCGGAGGCCACCGGCGTGATCTCATCGTTCATCAGGCGGGCCGCCAGGTGAGGCCGTCGTAGCGGGCGAACGGCCGCTCTCGCTCGTCGGTGACGTGCACGATCTCGGCGCCCGCCGGGATCGGCATCGGCTGGGTGTGGAACTGCGGCACGACGTGCTCGCGTGAGGTGGTGAAGCCGTTGCCGGCGAACGGCGGCACGTCGCTCCAGTCACCGCCCATGTGCGGCCCGTACGGCACGGCGTAGGTGTCGATGTCGCGGGCGTACCATCGCATGACGTACAGCTCGGGCACCTCCGCGAACAGCTCGGAGCCGTCGAACGACAGGTCGAGGCCGAGGTAGAGCTGGCGGGGCGTGGTCAGGCGCGCGCAGTCCTGGACCCGGTAGACGTAGCCGGAGATCACGTTGCGTTTGCCCGACAGGTACGGCACGAGCAGACGCGGCGGGACCACCTTCTGCATTTGCGTTCTGCTCACTGTTCCACTTTACGATCGCTTGACCCCGAGCACCCGGTGTTCCAGGCATGGCAGGCTGGCCCGCGCCGCGGCGGTCGCCTCCTGGTCCACCTCCACCACCTGGACTCCCGGCGAGGTGCCGAGGTCGGCGCGGACCACTCCCAGCGGGTCGACCAGCATGCTGCGGCCGACGCCGAACCCGTCGGTGGACTCCGCCGGGTTGGGCGCCTGGCCGACGGCGGCGGTCCACACGGTGTTCTCCAGCGCCCTCGCCCGCACCAGGGTGATCCAGTGGTCCTCCTTGAGCGGCCCGGAGGCCCAGGCGGCGATGACGGCGAACAGGTCCGCGCCCTGGTCGACCAGCGCCCTGGCCAGTTCGGGGAAGCGGACGTCATAGCAGGTGACCAGGCCGACCCTGAGCCCGGCCAGGTCCACGACCGTGGGTTCTGAGCCGGGCGCGACCAGCTCCGACTCCTTGGCGCCGAACGAGTCGAACAGGTGGATCTTCCGGTAGGCGGCTTTGACCGCACCGGTCGCGTCGAGCGCGACGGCGGTGTTGTGGACGCGGTTCCCGCCCGGCTCGAAGACCCCGGCGATCACGGCGGTGCCGTGGCGGCGGGCGGCCTCGGCCAGCCCGGTGACGAACGGGCCGTCGAGCGGCTCGGCCAGTTCGGTGACGTTCCTGCCGTAGCGGGTCAGCGTGGCCTCGGGGAAGATCGCCAGGTCGGCGTCCTCCGCCCTGGCGAGCGCTTCACGGGCCCTCTTGAGGTTGGCCGTGGGGTCAGGTGACACCGGGATCTGGCAGAGGGCGATTCTGGTCACGGCCCGACTCTAACCGGTTCGGCACCGGTCGAAACCAGGTCAGGCGCCGCCAAATCCATTCGAGTGGACCGTACCGGAATCTCGCCAGCCACCACCTGCTGAAGAGGATCTGCGCGGCCACGGTGGTCGTCGCCACGACGACGACGGACCAGCGGGTGGGGTCGCTCTTCAGCCACGGGGTGGTCAGGAAGATGATCAGGGTGCCGGAGACGTAGTTGGTGAGCGCCATCCGTCCGAGTGGTTCGAGCAGGGCCGAGAGCCAGGGGCGTAGCACCAGCAGCAGGCCGGTGGCGTAGGCGGCGGCCCCGGCCAGCGCGGCGACGCCGTAGACCTGCCAGTCGCCGGTGGCGGCGTGTGCGGCGGTCAGCAGCACGGAGGCGAGCGCGCTCACCGCGAACACCGGCAGCAGCAGCCATCGGGGCGGGCGCAGCTCCATCAGCGCCATGCCGACCAGGAACAGCCCCGGGATCAGCAGCGGGCCGCCGCCGACGAGCACCGCCCAGCCGACGGCGGCCAGGCCGAGCAGCAGCACCGGCACCCCGCCGGCCAGGAACGAGACGGGCAGCAGCACGGCCGTGCCGTAGAAGGCGTAGTCGGTGAGCACCTCACCCCCGTAGAACGTGTGCTGGATCAGCCCGAAGCAGAACAGCCAGGCGAGCCGCCCGAGCAGCACCCAGCGGCCGGCCCGGCGCCAGAAGAGCACGAAGCTGATGCCGAACAGCACCGAGAAGATCGGGAAGAAGCGGCCCTGGAAGAGGGCGTCGATCACCCAGTCGACGCCGGTGGCCGGCTGGTGCGGGATGTGCTGCCAGGTGTTGACCACCATGATGCCGCCCACCGCGAAGCCGCGGAGGGCGTCGAGTTCGCGAATGCGTGTCACAGGAACCAGGCGAACCACCATACGAGGAATCCGGCGGCGACGACGGTCGCCACGCACTGCGGGCCGCGACGTCGGAGCGCGAGCGCTGCCAGCGTCAGCGCGGCCGACCCGGCCGCCACCCACGTGTACGCCGCCACCAGGGCGGGCACGCCGGCGCCGAGCGCGGTCTCGTTCTGGCTGACCAGGCCGTAGACCGACTGGGCGACCAGGCCGCTGAACGCCGTCCCGGCCAGCCCGGCGAACGCCGTGACGGCCCTGCCCTTGAGCGCGCCCGCGACCAGCTGCACCAGCGAGACCAGGGCGAACAGCGCGAACGGCGCCGCCAGCCAGGGGGAGCGCGAGATCTGGTACGGGGCGCCGGTGATGTGCAGGTCGGCGGGGTCCAGCCGGGGGTGGACGGTGGCCTTGTCGGGCGCGCAGTCGGCGGCGGGACGGGCGGCGCCGGACTGGGTGGGGCCGGACTGGGTGGGGCTGGATGGGCTGGAGTCGGATTGGGTGGGGGCGGCGACGAAGGCCGCGATGTGCCGGCGTCCGCACGGGTTGGCGAGGAACACCGCGTGTCCCGTTCCGGCGAACTCGACGAAGCGGGCGTTGGGCAGGGCCTCGGCCGCGGGTTTGCTGGTCCTGGCGGGGGTCGTGGGGTCGAACTGGCCGCCGACGACGAGGACCGGCGCCTGAGTCGTGGCGTTGACGGCCGCCGATTTGGGGAGCTTCCAGGCGTCACACACCGCTTTATCGGTTTGGACGGTGAAAAGTCGGGACTTGGTGGTGAAGGTGTTGAACGGGACCTCGTCCTGGCACTGCACCGCCTCGTACAGGCCGAACTCGTGCGAGGCCAGCCCGTCGCCCACCGCGTCGGCCAGCGGGCGAAGCACCTCGTCGCGCCCGCTCGCCAGCGCGCCGACCAGCGGCGGTGCGACCGCGATCACGTCCGCCCCGTGCAGCGCCTCCGCCATGATCGTCGCCACGTCGTCGCCGGTCAGCCGCGCGGTGAACGCCGAGCTGAGCAGCGGATCCCTGGTCGGGACGCGGGCCGGGGAGGCGTTCAGCCTGGCGACCGCCGCGTCGAAGCGGTCCTTCAGCCCGAGCCTCGCCAGGGTGTCGCCCAGGTTGCGCTCGGCGTCGTCGTACCAGTTCACGCTCTCCGGCAGGAACGAGTCGAGCACCACCGAGCGCACCGCGACGGGGTCGGACGCGGCCACGTCCAGCATGACCCGCGTCGAGTAGCTGACGCCGAACAGGTTCCAGGACGGGTAGCCGAGCGCCTGGCGCAGCGCGACGACGTCCGCGGCGATCTCCCTGGTGGTGTAGCCGCGCAGGTCGACGCCCTGCAGTTCGAGCCGGCGGCGGCACTCCCCGGCGGCCGCGGCGGTGCCGTCGCCGGAGCCGCGCAACCGGTCCAGCATCGCCTCGGCCAGTTCCGGGCAGCCCAGCCTGGGTTTGGAGTACCTGCTGCCGCGCTGCTCGACCGCCACCACGTCGCGGTCGGGGAACATCTGGCTGAGGAACGTCGTGAGCTGGATCGACGACGAGGCAGGGCCGCCGCTCATGTAGACGACCGGGTCGGGCTTGCGGTCCTCGGCGGTGGACACGTGGACGGCGTAGCCGACCCGGATCTTCCTGTCGGGTGAGTCTCTGCGCTCGGGCACCACGAGGAAGCCGCACGTGGTGCTCTCCGGCATGGCGACCGGGCAGGGCTGCTTCTCGACGTCGCCCGGGGCGGTGGGGGGAGTGAGGCTCAGCGCGAGGGCTAGCAGGACCCGAGAGATCACGAGGACGAGACTAATAGTGTGGGTGCGTGAGCGAACCACTTGTTTCTCGGATGCGCGCTTTCGGCACGACGATTTTCGCGGAGATGAGCGCGCTCGCCGTGCAGACCGGGGCGATCAACCTCGGGCAGGGCTTCCCCGACACCGATGGGCCCGCCGCGATGCTCGACCGCGCCGTTCAGGCGATCACGTCCGGGGCCAACCAGTACCCGCCGGGCCCCGGCCTGCTGGAGCTGCGGCAGGCGGTCGCCGAGCACCGCTCCGCGCACTACGGGCTCGACTACGAGGCGAACGGCGAGGTGCTGGTGACGGTCGGCGCGACCGAGGCGATCGCGGCCGCCGTGCTGGCGTTGTGCGAGCCGGGTGACGAGGTGATCGCCTTCGAGCCGTACTACGACTCGTACGCCGCCTCCATCGCGCTGGCCCAGGCGCGGCTGGTGGCGGTGACGCTGCGGCCCGTCGAGGGCCGGTTCACCTTCGACCCCGACGAGTTGCGCGCCGCCGTCACCCCCCGTACGCGGGCGATCCTGGTCAACTCCCCGCACAACCCCACCGGCACCGTCTTCACCCGCGACGAACTGGCCGTCATCGCCGCGCTCTGCCAGGAGTACGGGCTCACCGCGATCACCGACGAGGTGTACGAGCACCTGACGTTCGACGGCGTCGAGCACGTCCCGCTGGCCACGCTGCCCGGCATGCGCGAGCGCACCGTGATGATCTCTTCGGCGGGCAAGACGTTCTCCGTCACCGGCTGGAAGACCGGCTGGGTGTGCGCGCCCGCGCCGCTGGTGACCGCGGTGCAGACGGTCAAGCAGTTCCTCACCTTCACCGCCAGTGCCCCCTGGCAGCTCGCGGTCGCCTACGGCCTGCGCCACGAGCTCGACTGGGTCTCCGCGCTGCGCGCCGGCCTGCAGGACAAGCGCGACCGGCTGATGGAGGGCCTGGTCGCGGCCGGGTTCGAGGTGTTCGGGCCCGCCGGCACGTACTTCGTCCAGACCGACATCCGCCCGCTCGGCTTCACCGACGGGCTCGAACTCACCCGCCGCCTGCCGGAGCTGGCGGGTGTGGTGGCCATCCCGACGCAGGTCTTCTACGACCACGCCGAGCGTGGCAGCCACTTCGTCCGGTTCGCGTTCTGCAAGAAGGACGAGGTCATCGACGAGGCGGTGACCAGGCTCAAGCGCCTGTCGTCGGGCTGAGCGGCGGCTTCCCGCCCGAAAGGCCGTCGAAGACGACCGTCAGCGTCCTGGTGCGCAGGTCGTCGTCCCAGTTGTTGTGCTGCGCGGCCAGGCAGGCCGCGCTGAGCAGGGCGATCAGCTCCGTCATGCCCACATCCGGGCGCACCGCGCCGGCCTGCTGGGCGCGGACCAGCAGGGTCTCGATCGCGCCCTTGAGGTCCGGCATGCCCGCCTTCGCGTCGATGCCGGCGCCGGCCAGGGCGTCGACGAAGACCTTCTTGGCCGTCGCGTCCACCACGATCCTGTCGAAGAACTCGAACAGTGCCTCGCCGGGGTCGGGCGCGGTCGCCAGCTGCTCGGCGCGTTCGGCCAGCCGCAGCACGCGGTCGATCACGATCGCCTGGTAGAGGGCCTCCTTGGTGGGGAACTGGCGGTAGATCGTCCCGACGCCGACCCCGGCCAGCTCCGCGATGGCGCGCATGGACGCCGACAGGCCGTCGCGGGCCAGCACCACCTCGGCCGCCTCCAGTACCCGGGCGCGGTTGCGCTGCGCGTCTGCGCGCATGCGGCTCCCTCCACGTTGACAACCGGAACAGATGTTCCGTATGTTCCAACCGGAACACCCATTCCGATACTAGGGGTCTTTCGTGGACTACGTGACCATGGGCAACTCCGGGCTGCGCGTCTCCAGAGCCTGCCTGGGCACCTTGAACTTCGGCACCCGCACCGGCCTGGCCGCCAGCGACGAGAGCGAGGCCGGGCGGATCATCGACGCCTTCCTCGACTCCGGCGGCACCTTCGTCGACACTGCCGACCTCTACCACGGCGGCGAGACCGAGGAGATCGTCGGCAGGGCGCTGCGCGGCAGGCGCGAGGCGGTCGTGCTGGCCACCAAGGGGGCCATGCCGGTGGGCTCCGAGGGGCGCGGCCTGTCGCGCCGCCACCTGACCAGGGCGCTGGAGGCCAGCCTGCGCCGCCTCGGCACCGACTACATCGACCTGTACCAGTGCCACCAGTGGGACCCCGGCACGCCGATCGAGGAGACGATGGCCACGCTCGACGGCTTCGTCCGCGCGGGCAAGGTCCGCTATCTCGGCTGCTCCAACTTCAGCGCGACGCAGATCGTCGAGTCGCAGTGGGCGGCGGCCCGCGCCGGCGGCACCCCGTTCGTCAGCCTCCAGCCGCAGTACTCGCTGCTCATGCGGGTGATCGAGGAGGAGATCCTGCCCGCCTGTGAGCGGCACGGGCTCGGCGCGGTCGTGTACGGCACGCTCGGCGGCGGCGTCCTTTCCGGCCGCTACCGGCGTGACGCCGCCCCCGACCCCGACAGCAGGATGGGCAGGCTCATGTCGATGTCCATGCCGGGCGGCCGTAGGTGGGCGGAGTCGCTGCTCACCGAGCGGAACCTGGACATCGCCGACCAGGTGGCCGAGGTGGCCGCCCAGGTGGGCGCCTCGCCCGCCGAGGTGGCGCTGTCGTGGGTGTCGGGACGTCCCGGCGTCACCTCGGTGCTCGTCGGCCCGCGCTCGGTGGACCAGCTGCGCGCCAACCTGGCGGCCTTCGACCTCGCCCTCCCCGAGGAGGCGACCGCCCGCCTGGAGGAAATCTCCCGCCCCGCCCAGGGGCCCAGGGATGGCAGCTTCTTCCACCTCACTCCGGCACGGTCCGTCGCGATGCGTGGTTGACTCTAAACTGTGTGTGACCGGAGGTCGGTGCCGATCTCTGCTGGGAGGCGTTGCCCGTGACGATTCGCCTGAGCGCGGAGCTGATGGAGGGCGTCCGTGAGCGCGCCGAGATCGAGGGGTGCAGCATGCAGGAGATCGTGCTGGCCGCCGTCGACGAGTACCTCGCCCGGCGCGGCCTCCGGTGAGCCGGCCGCCGTGCCTCGCGCGGTCAGGACACGACCTTGACCGGCAGCCTGCGCTGGCGTATCGCGCTCCTGATCGCCTTGGCGAGTTGCGCGTGCTCCGGCGCACGGGCCGAGGAGGCGCGGTAGGCCAGGCCGATCGTGCGGCCCGGCGCCGGGGAGGCGAAGCGCCGCAGCGCCAGCCGGGCGCGCTTGCCCGTCTCCACGGGCACCGCCGACTCCGGCACCAGTGTCACCCCGAGGCCGCCCGCGACGAGCTGCACCAGCGTCGGCAGGCTGGTCGCGTACGTGGCGGCGGTGGCGCGGGCGCCCACCTCGCGGCACACGTCGATGGCCTGCTCGCGCAGGCAGTGGCCCTGGTTGAGCAGCACGATGTCGAGGCCCTTGAGCGCGTCGCGGCCGATCGGGGCGTCATCGCCCGCCAGCGGGTGGTCGTGGGGGAGGGCCAGCAGGAAGTCCTCGTCGTACAGCGGCTCCTCGACCAGCCCGGACGTGTCCGTGGGCAGCGCGAGCAGCGCCATGTCGAGCCGTCCCTCGCGCACCTCCTCCAGGATCCGGTCGGTCTTCGCCTCGTGCACGGTCAGTTTGAGGTGCGGGAAGCGGCGGGCGAACATCGGCAGCAGCGCGGGCAGCACGTACGGCGCGACGGTCGGGATCACGCCCAGGTGGGCCGGGCCGCTGAACGGGTCGCGGTTCTGCGCCACCTCGCCCATCAGGGCCTCCACCGCCGCGAGCACCCGGCCGGCGTGCTCGGCCACCCGCTCGCCCGCCGGGGTGAGCAGGACCTTGCGGGTGGTCCGCTCCAGCAGCTGGCTGTCGAGAACCTCCTCCAGCGCCGCGATGTTCCCCGACAGGGTCGGCTGGCTCATCCGGAGCGTGGTGGCCGCCTCCCTGAAATGGAGGTGCTCCGCCACGGCCAGGAAGGAGCGCAGCTGAGCCAGCGAGGGCATCGGCTCACTGATAGGGATCACCTCTCGGATTATTGAGACTGCTCGATTTCTCGAATCAATGCTACGTGCGAAAGGCTTAGGCCCCCGACCAACCATGAAGGAGAAAGCACTTGCTCACCGTCGGTGACCACTTCCCCGAGTACGAACTGACCGCCTGCGTCGACCTCGACCCCGAGAAGGCGTTCGCGGAGATCAACCACAAGACCTACGAGGGCAAGTGGCGCGTGGTGTTCTTCTGGCCGAAGGACTTCACGTTCGTCTGCCCGACCGAGATCGCCGAGTTCGGCCGTCTCAACGACGAGTTCGCCGACCGCGACGCCCAGGTGCTCGGCGTCTCCGTCGACTCCGAGTTCGTCCACCACGCGTGGCGCAAGAACCACGACGACCTGCGTGACCTGCCGTTCCCGATGCTGAGCGACATCAAGCGCGAGCTGTCGGAGGCGTGCGGTGTGCTCGGCAAGGACGGCGTCGCCCAGCGCGCCACCTTCATCGTGGACCAGAACAACGAGATCCAGTTCACCATGGTCACCGCGGGTTCCGTCGGCCGCAACGTCAAGGAGGTCCTGCGGGTCCTCGACGCCCTGCAGTCCGACGAGCTGTGCCCGTGCAACTGGAACAAGGGCGAGTCCACCCTCGACGCGCAGAAGCTGCTGGCGCAGTGAGCATCGGCAACCTCAAGGACGCCCTGCCCGGCTACGCCAAGGACACCCGCCTCAACCTCGGCTCCGTCACGACCACCTCGTCGCTGACCGACCAGCAGTTGTGGGGTGCGCTGCTGGCGTGCGCGCTGACCACCCGGTCGGCGCGGGTCATCGCGGAGATCTCCGCGGACGCCACCGCGAACCTGTCGGCCGAGGCGTTCACCGCCGCCAAGGCGGCCGCCTCGATCATGGCGATGAACAACGTCTACTACCGGGCGACGCACCTCATCGGCGACGACGCCTACGCGACGCTCCCGGCCAAGCTCAGGATGACCGTCATCGGCAACCCGGGCGTCGACAAGACGGACTTCGAGCTGTGGTGCCTGGCGGTCTCCGCGATCAACGGCTGCGGGCGTTGCCTGGAGTCGCACGAGCAGGTCCTGCGTGGCGCGGGCTTGTCGCGCGAGCAGATCCAGGAGGCGCTGCGGGTGGCGGCGGTGGTCAACGCCACCGCCGCGACCCTCGAGGCCGAGGCCGCCCTGGTCGCGGTCTGACCTCCCGCCGGAGGCGGGCGCAACCTACGCCCGCCTCCAACCGTCTGACGCCACCCGCGTCCGCGCAGGTCAGCCGGGTGCGTTCTCGTCGCTCGGCGCGTCCAGCGGGGTGAGGGTGGCCGCCGCGGCGTCGTAGTCCAGGCCGGTCGCCTGGAGCAGGTCCACGACGATCGAGCGGAGCTGCGCGGTGATCACGTGGGCGGAGAACCCGAGCCGCTCGGGCCGCTCCCTCGCGGCCACGGCCAGCAGCGCCTGACGGGCCAGCGCGGGCTCCCGTCCCGCCGCGAGTTCGAGCTGGAGCAGCAGCGCCGCCTCCGAGACTTCGCGCAGCGCCTCCGCCAGCGCGGTCGGCGGCGGGTTCGCCTCGCCCAGCGCCGCCAGCGTGCGCCGGCTCAGCACCCGGGCGTTGCGCAGCGCCAGGTCCACGGGCACCGCGGCCGTCTCGTACCTGGCGAGCCTGGTCCGCCGGTGCCAGTGCAACGGCGAGATCATGATGATCTCCTTGCTGGTCTCCAGCGCCCGCTCGAACTCCTCGACGGCCCCCTGCGTGCTGCGCGCCTCCTCCAACGCTTCGGCGGCCACCTCGACGTCGCGCCTGTCGATCGCCTCCGCGGCCTGCTCCAGCACGGTGGACAGCGCGTCGAGGACGCCGGAGAGGTGCTTGGCCGCGATGGAGAGCGGGCTGGCGGGGAGCAGCGCGACCGCGGCGATGCCGATGACGCCGCCGGTGAGCGCGTCCGCCATCCGGTCCAGGCCTCCGCCGCCGCTGGCAGGGAGGAGCGCCGCGACCAGCACGGCCGACGAGCCCGCCTGCGCCACGAAGAGCGCGCCGCTGTCGAGCAGCACCGCGGTGGCCATCGCCAGCGCGACCACCAGCGCGATCTGCCAGGCCCCCGACCCGATCCAGGAGACGAGCAGGTCGCCCACGCCGACTCCCAGGCTGACGCCCACCACCAGCTCGGCCGCCCTGCGCAGGCGCTGCCCGAGCCCGACCCCGACGCAGATCAGCACGGCTATCGGGGCGAAGAAGGGGCGGGCGTGGCCGAGCAGCTGGATCGCGACGGTCCAGGCCAGGGCCGCGCCGACCGCGCACTGAGCGATGGACGGCGCCATGAGCCCGAACGTGCCCAGCCGGTCCCGTACATGATCGCTGAGCTTCGTTCGCACCGTTCTACCCTGGCGGATCTTTGTGACATTAGGGTCACATTGCCCTGATTCGGTTCGGCGGGATCCTGCCTCGGCCGTCTACCCGAACCTGGCCGTGCCGCGGGTGCCCCGCGCCCGGTCGGGGGGTTCGAGGCGTGGTCGTCAGGTGCCGAGGAAGTCGTCGACGGCCCGCTTGAACGCCTCGCGCGCCGAGACGTGGATCAGGTGGCCCACGTCGATCGTGACGAGCTGCGCGCCCGGGATCAGTTCCGCCATCTCGTCCGCCCTGAACGGGCTCAGCGGCCCGCCTGACAGCACCAGCGTCGGCGCCGTGATCGTCGCCAGCCCCGCCAGCCACGCGGGGTCGGGCTGGAGAAACTGCCGTTCCGTGTCGTGCACCATCCGCCAGTCGAAGGCGGTCGAGCCGTCCTCCTCGATCGGCGGGCGGCCCTCCAGCGGCCGCGGCGGGACGGGGTCCTCCAGGACGAGCCGCTCGACCAGGCCCGGATGGTTCATGGCCACCAGGTACGCGACCATCGCGCCCAGCGAGTGCCCGACCAGGACCGCCCGCTCGACGCCGAGCCGGCCGAGCAGGGCGGCCACGTCCTCGGCCATGCCGGGAACGGGGTACTCGCCGGGCCGCTCGCTCGCGCCGTGGCCGCGCAGGTCGGGCGCCAGGACGTGGTAACGGGCGGCGAAGTGCTGGGTGATGCCGTTCCAGTCGTTGTGGTCGGCGGTCCGTCCGTGCAAGAGGACCAGCGTGGGAGCGCCAGGATCACCCTCCTCGCGATAAGCGATCTTTATCCCGTTGACTCCTGCTTCGCGCATCACAGAGGCGACCCTACCTTCAGCGACACGCCCGACGTTGGCAGACATTGCCCGTGAAACGCGGTCGCAGCCGTGAATACCGTGCATGTGGACGGCGGCCTGGCAGCATTTCGAGAGGCAGCACACAGGGAAAGGGACGCGACATGCCGGATCCGGTGGAAGTGCGGAAGATCCCCATCGAGAGCGTGACCGACGCCTCCGGCCTGGAGCGGCTCATCGACGACGGCGTGATCGAGGCGCGCCGGGTGCTCGCGGTGATCGGCAAGACCGAGGGCAACGGCGGCGTCAACGACTACACCCGCATCCTGGCCGACCGGGCGTTCCGCGAGGTGCTGGCCTCCAGGGGGCATCCCGCGCCGGGCACCGTCCCGCTGGTCTGGTCCGGCGGTACCGACGGGGTGCTCAGCCCGCACGCCACCGTCTTCGCCACCGTCGAGCCGTCGCTGGCGCCCGCCACCGACGAGCCGCGCGTGTCGGTCGGGGTCGCGATGAGCGACGTCATCCTGCCCGAGGACATCGGCCGCCCGGCCATGGTGGAGAAGGTGGCGGCCGGGGTGCGCGAGGCCATGAAGGCCGCCGGGATCGACGACCCGCGCGACGTCCACTACGTCCAGACCAAGACGCCGCTGCTCACGCTGGCCACCATCACCGACGCCAGGAGCAGGGGGAAGGACACCGCGATCGAGGAGACAGGCCCGTCGATGGACCTGTCGAACTCCACCACCGCGCTCGGCGTCGCCGTCGCGCTCGGCGAGATCGCCATGCCGCGCGCCGAGCAGATCCACAAGGACCTGTCCCTGTACTCGTCGGTGGCCTCCTGCTCGTCGGGGGTGGAGCTGGACCGCGCGCAGATCGTGCTGGCGGGCAACGTCCGCGGCATCGGCGGGCGCTACCGCATCGGGCACAGCGTCATGCGGGACGCGCTGGACGCCGACGGCATCTGGGAGGCCATCCGCGACTCCGGCCTGCCGCTGCCCGACCGGCCGCACCCGTCGGACCTCGGCGACCGCCTGGTGAACGTCTTCATGAAGTGCGAGGCCGACCCGTCGGGCCGGGTCAGGGGCAGGCGCACCATCATGCTGGACGACTCCGATGTGCACTGGCACCGCCAGATCAAGGCGACCGTGGGCGGCGTGGCCGCGGCGGTCACGGGCGACCCGGCGGTCTTCGTCTCGGTGGCGGCCGTCCACCAGGGCCCCTCGGGCGGCGGCCCGGTCGCGGCCATCGCCGACCTCGCCGAGCGGAACGGCTAGCTAGACCACACCACCCCAACGAACAAAGGCCAGGTCAACGGCTCGCCCATCGCGCGCAACCCGTGGGCTTCCTTGGCGGCCTCTTGCAGCACGGCCGCCGCTTTGATCAGGGCCAGTCCGGCGTCGGGGTCGCAGGCACCCCCAGCAGCGGCAGCCACACCTCGTCCACGATCTCGACGATCGACTCGTTCGGTACCGCGCGCATCGTCATGAGCATGTCGTGGCGCAGCAGGTCCAACGGCAGGTTCACCATGCGGGTCGAGCGCGGCACTTCGGGCAGCTCGCCGCGCTCGACCGCGCGGGTGACGATCGTTTCGAAGGCGGTCGGCTGGTCCGGCGTAAGGAGGGTGTCGCGTAGGTCGCTGAGGCTGGTACCGGTGTCGCGGAAGTAGCCCACCAGCTGCACGCTCATCAATGTGATCATGCCTGCGCGGTCAGCGTCGGCGTTGCGCAGGAAGCCGATCGCGTCGTCGCGGAGGCTGCCGGTGTCGGGCACCGCGATCGGCTGCCAGAACTTGGTGAGAGTGGCCAGCAGCAGGTCGTCGCGCTGGGGCCAGCGCCGGTAGAGAACGGGACGACTCGTGCCGGCGCGGGCGGCGATCGCTTCGTAGGTGAAGCCGTGATATCCGTGCTCGACCAGTACGTCCCACGCGGCGTTGAGGATCGCGTCCTGGAGTTTGGGGCCGCGTCGACGGGATGCGCTGCTGTCGCGGGTCGTGCCGTCGTCGGTACGACGTTCCGCCGCCTGCGCCCCGATCCCTTCGCGCTCACCCGCGATCCGCTCGTGCTTACGGTCCACTTGCGTATCTTATCGCAGTGACTTACGGTGTCCACCGTTAGATACGGTCGCGTACTCTAAGGCCCCTTCGAGAGCAGGACGTGCTGATGGCCGACAACAGCTTGACCGAGAAGTCTCCAAGCGTGAGCACCACGGCGATGCGGCGGATCCTGCCGGTGGACATGGTGGAACGGAGGCGCAACCCGTTCGATCCGCCGCCGGGGCTGCGGGGGGAGGGCGCGGTCCGGCCGCTGGATCTGCTCAATGGCGCGCGGGCGTGGCTGGTGACGGGGTTCGAGGAGGCCCGTACGGTGTTGTCGGACGCGCGTTTCAGCGCCGACAAGGTGCGCCATCGGGACGCGACGTCGCGGCAGCCGCCGAAGGTGGAGGTGGCGGAGCGGGAGGACGGGATCTTCGTCTTCATGGACCCGCCGGAGCACACCCGGTTGCGGCGGTTGCTGATGGGTCAGTTCACGGTGCGGCGGATGCGGGAGCTGGAGTCGCGGGTGAGGGAGATCGCGGTCGAGCACATCGAGGCGATGAAGGCGGCGGGCACGAAGGCCGATCTGGTGCCGGCGTTCGCGTTGCCGCTGCCGTCGCTGGTCATCTGCGAGTTGCTGGGCGTGGACTACGCCGACCGTGCGGAGTTCCAGGAACGTACGGCGGTTGGGCTGAGCGCGAACTCGACCCCGGAGGAGCTTGCCGTGGCGCGCGCCGGGCTGTCTGCGTTCATGCGGCGGCTGGTGGCCGGCAAGCGCTCGAACCCCGCCGATGACCTGCTGTCCGGGCTCATTCACGACGCCGAGTCGCCCCTGACGGACGCGCAGCTGGTCGATGTCGCACTCCTCCTGCTCAACGCGGGCCATGAGACCACCGCGAACATGCTGGGTCTGGGCACGTTCGCGCTGCTGGAGCATCCCGACCAGCTCGTGGCGCTGCGTGCCGATCCGGGCCTGATCGACAACGCGGTGGAGGAGCTGCTGCGGTTCCTGTCGATCATCCAGCTCGGGGTGAGCCGGGTCAGCATGGAGCCGGTGACGCTGGGCGGTGTGGACATCCCGACCGGCGCGACCGTCGTGATCGCCACGCCCCAGGTCAACCGGGACCCGCGACATTGGCCCGATCCCGACGCGCTCGACCTGCACCGCCCGCGTACTCCGCACCTGGCCTTCGGGCACGGGGTTCACCAGTGCCTGGGTCAGCAGCTGGCCCGGATCGAGATGCGGATAGGGCTGGGCGAACTGATCTCCCGTCTGCCGGACTTGCGCCTGGCGGTGCCGGCCGCGCAGGTGCCGGTACGCAACGAGATGCTCATCTTCGGCGTGCAATCGCTGCCGGTCACCTGGTCCTGAGACGGCCGGGGATGGGCATCCACGAGCGACAGCCGGAGCCGGGGGCGATGGCCGCGACCCATCGCTCACCTGAGATTCGAGCTTGGATCGAGGCCGGTCAGGCTGGCGGTGGCGGTCCACAGGCGTGCGGCGAGTGCGGTGTCGGCCAGGTGGCCTTGGATGGGTTCGAGGGTGGGCAGGCCGCGGATTCCGAATATCCGAGGCCCCCAAAGCTGGCCGCCGCGTACGGACGGGTCGAGGACCGCCCGGACGGCGGGCCAGGCGGCGGCCTCCTTGCTTTGCAGGAGGAGGCCGGCCGGCAGGCCGCGCAGTCGTTCGCCGGTGGTTCGGAGGTGGACCGGCGGGCGTGAGGGGGTGAGGGAGTCGAGTGCGCCGCCGGGGTGGGTGATCACGCTCAGCGTCGTGCTGGCGGCGGCGCGCAGGCGGCGGTCGAGTTCGAAGCCGATGAGCATCTGCGCGAGTTTGGATCGTGCGTAGGTGCGTTTCGGCCGGTAGTCGCGCGTGCTCTGGAGATCGTCAAGGTCCAGGTTCTCGGACTTTGCCGTGAAGCTGCCGGTGGTGACGACGCGGCTCGCGGGTGTGGCTGTCAGCAGGGGTGTGAGCCACGAGATCAGCGCGAAGTGCCCCAGATGGTTGGTGGCGAACATCAGCTCGTGGCCGTCGTTGGTCTCGCGCCGTGGCGGCTGGTCGAGCAGCACTCCGGCGTTGCAGACGATCGCGTCCAGTCTGTCCAGTCTCAGGGCGTCCGCGGAAGCTTTGAGCGAGGAGAGGTCGGCGAGATCGAGGCGGATGTGACGGACGTGTGCGCCGGGGATGCGGGCGCGGATCGCGACCTGCGCGGCTTCGGCCTTGGCGGTGTCACGGCCGGCGAGGATGACGGTGGCGCCGGTGCCGGCGAGTTGTTCGGCGACGAAGTAGCCGATGCCCGCGTTGCCGCCGGTGACGAGGAAGTTCTTTCCCTCGGCGCGCGGTAGGCGTCGTACGTCCCAGGGGGGTGGGTTGTGGAGGGAGGACATGTCCCGCTCCTTACGTCGATGACTGGTCAGTGCTGGAGTTCTTCTGGTGCTCGTCTGGGCATCAGGGTCACGGCCGGGACGGTGATGGCGGTGAGGGCTACGACGACGATGAGGCTGGTCGTCATGGCGGGGCCGAAGCCGGAGCCGGCCGACTGGAAGAAGACCGAGGTGACGGCGGCCGAGCCGATACCGGCCGCCAGTTGCTGGATGGCCGACAGGGAGCCGCTGGCGCTGCCGGCCTCGTCGGGATCGATGTCGCCGATCGCGACGTCGAAGATCGTTGCGTAGCAGGCGCCCATCCCCAGGCCGGTGAGGAAGACGGCTGGCGCGAGGGCCCATAGGCTCAGGTCCGTGCCGGAGGCTGTGACCAGGACGAGCAGCCAGCCGCAGCCGATCAGGATGACGGCCAGGCCGAGGAAGATCAGGGTGCGGCCCAGCTTCTTGATCAGCGCCATGCATGCTCCCGAGGCCACGATGATGCCGACGGTCATCGGCAGCAGACCCAGGGCGGCGTCCCGGGCCGAGGCGTGCAGCCCTTGCTGCATGAACAGGGAGAGGACGTAGACCAGCCCGGTGGTGGCGCGTCTTTGTCATGATCGCCATGCCTTGCGGGATCAAGAGCGCGCCGAACGCACCCTGTGCGCCGCGGGCGAGGATCAGCAGAGCGGGGTCGGGCGACAGTCCCGCCACGGCCGAGGCGATCGTGAAGCCGCTCATGCCGATGAGGAACAGTCTGCGCTGGCCGTACTTGTCGCCCAGTCGCCCGCCGACCACGAGCAGGACGCCCATCGCGAGCATGTAGGCCGACCCGAGCCACTTGATCAGGCCCTCGTCGCCGTGCAACTCGGCGGTGATCGTGGGCGCGGCGATGTTGGTGACCGTGGCGTCGATCATGTCGAGGGCGTCGGCGAGCAGCACCAACCCCAAGATCGCCCACATGCGCCGAGCGGACGCGATCGTCGGCGGGCCGACGGTTGCCGGGGTTGCCATGACGCATCTCCATTCACCAGAAATCTGAACTGACTCAGAAACTATAACCACTATAGATTCAGATGGGTTCCGGATTCCGGATACGATGGGGACATGCCAACGACGATGGGGCGCCGCGAGCGCAAGAAGGCCCAGACCCGCCAGGCGTTGTCGGAGGCCGCGTTGCGGCTGTTCAGCGAGCACGGGTACGACGGCGTCACCGTCGCCCAGATCGCCGACGAGGCGGACGTCTCCATCGCCACCCTGTTCGCGCACGTGCCGGACGGCAAGGAAGCGCTGATCTTCGACGACGGCGCCGAACGACGCCTCTGGCTGGTCGCCGCGGTCCGCGACCGGCCCCCCGGCCAGTCAGTGCTGGAAGCCCTGCGCCGCTGCATGGCAGCCCGGGGACCCTTCACCAACGATCTCCCGCCCGAACTGCGGAGCAAGCGCGACCTGATCGTCAGCACGCCCGCCCTGCGGGAATACTCACGCAAGCTGTGGATAGCCAGCGAGGGATCCCTGGCCGAGGCGATCGCCGCCGAGAGCGGCCGCGACTCCTCCGACATGACCGTCCGCGCTCTCGCCCGCTATGTCCTGGAGATCCCCGAGCTCGCGGGCACGGAACCCGACCCCCTGGCCGCGCTGAACGCCATCTTCGACCTCCTCGGATCCGGCTGGCCCGAGTCACCCAAACAAGCCTGACCAAGCCCCCACCTGGCCGACTCGCCCGCCGCGCTGAAGCCAGTGATGCCGTGGGCAGTGCCATGGGCACACCGCAGCAGAGCGACGGCGTATGCCGCGTTCATCCGGCACGCTCGCCAGGACTGGCCTGGTCGGGTGCTCCTCGGCGTCACCCGCGGCCGCCTCGGCTACTGCGGTCCCCGCGACTGACTCCCGAAGGCGCGCGCCGAGCGGCGTCTGCCCGCGCACACGCAATCGGGGTTGGCTGGTCTAGCCGCCCTGGGGCGTGGGTAGTCTCGGGCGTTGTGCCGACCATTCCACAGCCACTCGATCCGCACGACGACGGCAGCGCCGCGCCCGCCGTCGCCGCCGCTCTCGCCTCCTACCAGGACGGCACGGCAGACGCCACCGACGTGCTGACCGCGCTCAGCGGCGCCCGGCTGCTGGTGCCCGTGGTCGCGCTGCTGACCGAGTCGGAGGTGGGGGAGCACGGGCTGCGCCAGGAGAAGGAGAGCGAGATGGCGCTGCCCAAGCTCGTCGGCAAGGACGGCAGGCAGGCGGTGCTCGCCTTCACCGGCACCGAGGCGCTGGTCAGGTGGCGTCCTGACGCCCGGCCGATCCAGGCGAGCACGCTCCAGGTCTGCCAGGCCGCGGTGAACGAGCAGGCCGCCGCCGTCGTCGTGGACGTCGCGGGGCCGGTGCCGTTCGTGATCGAGGGGGACGTCCTGGCGGCGCTGGCGGCCGTCGAATCCGGCACGCTCGACCGGCTCGCCGGCGTGACCGTGGCCCGCGTCGAACCCGCCCGCAAACGCCGCTGGTTCTCGCGACGCTGACGGCGAGCACGTCGGGACGGCGCGGTCGGCGGGCGAGGCCGGCGCGACGCTGACGGCGAAACGCGCCCCCGTTCCCCGACGGCCGGACTAGGGTCGGCACGTGGTGGTTGCACTGGTGGCGCTGCTCGGCCTGGTCGCCGGACGTTACGTCAGGGCCCTGGCCGGAGCCTTCGGCCAGGAGGATCCTCCAGACACCCGCGCGGAGGCCCGCCAGGCCCTGAAGACGGTCCTGCGCACGCCGCCGTTTCCCGCCTGGCCGCCCGTGATCGAGCTGCTCACGGCCGCGGTCGCCGCCCTGGTGACGTGGCGGGTGGGGCTGCCGTACCTGTACTTCGCCGTCGCGGGAACAGCGCTCGCGATCATCGACTGGCGCACCACGAGGCTGCCCGACGCGATCACCCTGCCGTCCTACCCGATCCTGGCGCTCACCCTGATCCCGACGGGCGAGCTGCCCAGGGCCCTGCTCGGCGGGCTGGCGCTGGCCGTGCTCTACGGGGTGCTCTGGTTCGTCAGGCCCGCCGCGATGGGGTTCGGCGATGTCAAGCTCGCCGGGCTGATCGGCCTGGCGACGGCCGCGGCGGGCTGGCAGGCGTGGGTGCTGGCCGCCCTCGGCGGGCAGCTCCTGGGCGCGCTCTACGCCGTCGGCCTGCTGGTGACCGGGCGCGGCACGCGGGAGACGCAGTTTCCTTTCGGGCCTTTCATGCTGATTGGCGCGCTGGCCGGGCTCTGTCTCGGCTGGTGAACGGCGGCCATCCCACTAGGCCGCACGTGGAAGACTTGTACGCATGTTGCGCTGGTTGACCGCCGGAGAGTCCCACGGCCCCGAACTCGTCGCCATTCTGGAGGGCCTGCCCGCCGGAGTCGAGGTGACCACGGCCGCCATCGACGAGGCGCTGCGCCGCCGCCGTCTCGGTTACGGCCGCGGCGCCCGGATGAAGTTCGAGCAGGACGAGGTGACGGTCGTCGGCGGCGTCCGCCACGGCCGCACCATGGGCAGCCCGGTGGCGATCCGCATCGGCAACACCGAATGGCCCAAGTGGGAGAAGGTCATGGCGGCCGACCCGGTCGACCCGGCCGAGCTGGAGGGGCTGGCGCGGAACGCGCCGCGGTCGCGCCCCCGTCCAGGGCACGCCGACCTCGCCGGCATGCAGAAGTACGGATTCGACGACGCCCGCCAGGTGCTCGACCGGGCGAGCGCCCGCGAGACGGCGGCCCGCGTCGCGCTCGGCGAGGTCGCCAGGCGCTTCCTCAAGCAGGCGCTCGGCGTCGACATCGTCAGCCACGTGGTGTCCATCGGCGGGGCGCAGACTCCCACGGAGAACCTGCCGGGCCCCGACGACCTGCCCCGCATCGACGCCGACCCGGTCAGGTGCGCCGACCCCGAGGGCAGCGCCGCCATGGTCGCCGAGATCGACAAGGCGCACAAGGACGGCGACACACTCGGCGGCGTCGTCGAGGTGCTCGCCTACGGCCTGCCGCCCGGCCTCGGCAGCTACACGCACTGGGACCGCCGCCTCGACTCCCGGCTCGCCGCGGCGCTCATGGGCATCCAGGCGATCAAGGGCGTCGCGGTCGGCGACGGCTTCGAGACCGCCCGCCGGCCCGGCTCGCGGGCGCACGACGAGATCGAGTACGTCACCGACGAGGGCGTCAGGCGCATCACCAACCGCGCGGGCGGCGTCGAGGGCGGTATGACCAACGGCGAGATCCTCCGGGTCAGCGCCGCCATGAAGCCGATCTCGACCGTGCCCAGGGCCCTGGCCACGATCGACGTCAAGACCGGCGAGGCGGCCACGGCCCACCACGAGCGCTCCGACGTCTGCGCGGTCCCGGCCGCGGGCGTCGTGGCGGAGGCGATGGTCGCGCTGACGTTGGCCGACGCCGCGCTCGAGAAGTTCGGCGGCGACTCCGTCGAGGAAGTCGTCCGCAACCTGTCCGGCTACGTCTCTTCCATGGTGATCAAATGATCAAGGCCGTGCTCATCGGCCCGCCCGGGTCCGGCAAGACCACGCTCGGCCACCTGCTGGCCGAGCGGCTCGGCGTCGCCTTCCGCGACACCGACGCCGACGTTGAGGCCGTCGCGGGCAAGCCCGTCAGCGACATCTTCGTCGAGGACGGCGAGGCCCGCTTCCGCGAGCTGGAACAGCAGGCCGTGCGGCAGGCGCTGGCCGAGCACGACGGTGTCCTGTCGCTCGGCGGCGGGGCCGTGCTCAATCCTGAGACGCAGGCGCTGCTCGACGGCCAGCCCGTCGTCTACCTGCAGGTCGGCCTGGCCGACGCGGTGCAGCGGGTGGGCCTCGCCGCGGCCAGGCCGCTGCTCGTGCTCAACCCGCGCAGCCAACTGAAGAAGCTGATGGAGGAGCGCCGTCCGATCTACGAGCGGCTGGCCGTGCTGACCGTCGTCACCGACAAGCGCGAGCCGGCGGAGCTCGCCGAGGAGATCATCGAGGGGCTGGGGTCATGACCGTGACGAGGATCACCGTGGGCGGCGCCAGCCCGTACGACGTGGTGGTCGGCGCCGGCGTGCTCGGCGAGCTGGCCGGGTTGCTGAAGCCCGGTGTGCGCACGGTCGCGGTCGTCCACCCGGCGAGCCTGCCCGAGATCGCCCGTCCGGTCTGCGAGGCGCTGTCCAGCGCCGGGTACGACGTGGTGGCGCTGCCCGTGCCCGACGGCGAGCAGGCCAAGAGCGTCGAGGTGGCGGCCCAGCTCTGGTCCGCGTTCGGCCGCTACGGCGTCACCCGTTCCGACGCCGTCGTCGGCGTGGGCGGCGGTGCCACCACCGACCTGGCGGGGTTCGTCGCGGGCACCTGGCTGCGCGGCGTGCAGGTCGCGCTCGTCCCGACGACGCTGCTGGCCATGGTCGACGCCGCGGTCGGCGGCAAGAACGGCATCGACACGCCCGAGGGCAAGAACCTCGTCGGCACGTTCCTGCCGCCCGCCGGGGTCCTCTGCGACCTCGCCACGCTGCCCAGCGTGCCGAAGTCCGACTACGTGGCCGGGCTCGCCGAGATCATCAAGGGCGGTTTCATCGCCGACCCGACCATCCTCACCCTCATCGAGGACGACCCCGAGGCCGCCACCAGGCCGGAGGGCGCGCACACCCGCGAGCTGATCGAGCGCAAGATCCGGATCAAGGCCGACGTCGTGGGCGCCGACCTGCGCGAGACCGGGCTGCGCGAGATCCTCAACTACGGGCACACGCTCGGGCACGCCATCGAGCGGGCCGAGCAGTACCGCATGCGCCACGGCGAGGCGATCGCCATCGGCATGGTCTACGCCGCCGAACTGTCGCGGCTCGACGGCCGCGTCGGGCCCGACCTCGTCGAGCGCACCAGGTCCATCCTCACGTCAGTGGGGCTGCCCACCGCGTACCGCGCCGACGCCTGGCCGCAGCTGCGTGAGCACATGCGGCTCGACAAGAAGAACCGCGGCGCCAAGCAGCGGTTCGTGGTCCTCGACGGTCTGGCCAAGCCGGCCCGCCTGGAAGACCCGTCGGAGGAGCTGCTCGAGGCCGCCTACAAGGAGATCTCCCGATGATCCTGGTGCTCAACGGGCCCAACCTGAAGCGGCTCGGCACCCGCGAGCCCAGCATCTACGGCGCCGAGACCTTCGCCGACCTCACCGCGCTGTGCCAGGCCACCGGCCGCGAGTTGGGCGAGCACGTCGAGGTGCGGCAGACCGACGACGAGGCCGAGATGATCGGCTGGCTGCACGAGGCCGCCGACGGGCGCATCCCTGTCGTGCTCAACCCGGCCGCGTTCACCCACTACTCCTACGCGCTGCGCGACGCCATCGCCCAGCGCACGGCGCCCCTGGTCGAGGTGCACATCTCCAACCCGGCCGCGCGCGAGGAGTTCCGCCACAACTCGGTCGTCGCCGGGGTGGCGACGGGCACCATCGCGGGCTTCGGGCTGCGCTCCTATGTTCTGGCGTTGCGGGCCATCGCAGAGATGAACACGGATCTGAAAACGGAGACGAACGGCGGGTCATGAAGCGTTACGGCTCCTTCGTCGCGCTGGGCGACAGCTTCACGGAAGGGCTGAACGACCCCGGTTCGAACGGCCGCTACCGGGGCTGGGCCGACCGGGTGGCCGAGCGGCTCGCCGCCGACGATCCCGCGTTCCGCTACGCGAACCTGGCCGTGCGCGGCAAGCTGCTCGCCCAGATCGTCGCCGAGCAGGTGCCCGCCGCCGTCGAGATGGCCCCCGACCTGGTGAGCCTCTGCGCCGGGGGCAACGACCTGCTGCGGCCGGGCTGCGACCCCGACGTGCTGGCGAAGTCGCTCGCGCGGGCCGTGCGCGGGCTGCGGGCCACCGGCGCCGACGTGCTGCTGTTCACCGGCGTCGACCCGCGCGACACGCCACTCATGCGACGCCTGCGCGGCCGGTTCGCGATCTTCTACCTGCACGTCCGCTCGATCGCCGACCTGTACGGGTGCCGGCTGGTCGACCAGTGGTCCATGCAGGGGCTGCGCGACTGGCGGGCGTGGAGCGAGGACCGCCTGCACATGAACGAGGACGGCCACCGCCTGGTCGCCGCCCGTGTCCTGGACGTGCTGGGTGTGCCGTTCGACGACTGGCACCAGGTCTGGCCCGACCGCACCGTCGACCCGCGGGCCAAGCGCCGCGAGGACGCGCAGTGGATCCGCGAGCACCTGGTGCCGTGGGTGGCCCGTCGCCTGCGTGGCACGTCCTCGGGCGACGGCCTGGCCCCCAAGCGTCCGGACCTGTCTCCCTGGGGTGTCTGAGCGTCAGTCTTCCGTGGTGAGGCGCTTGAGTGCCGCGCGGGGGATCGCCGGGTCGGTCGTGCGCCAGAACGGGGGCAGGGAGCCGAGCAGGAAGCCGCTGTAGCGGGCGGTGGCCAGGCGCGGGTCGAGGACGGCGATGACGCCCTTGTCATGCTGGGCGCGCAGGAGCCGGCCGGTGCCCTGGGCCAGGAGGAGGGCCGCGTGGGTGGCGGCCACCGTCATGAAGCCGTTGCCGCCCTTGGCCGCCACGTGGCGCTGCCTGGCGGAGGTCAGAGGGTCGTCGGGGCGGGGGAACGGGACACGGTCGATGATGACCAGCCGCAGCGACGGCCCTGGAACGTCCACGCCCTGCCAGAGCGACAGGGTGCCGAACAGGCAGGTCGATTCGTCCTCGGCGAACTGCTTGACCAGCAGCATCGTCGAGTCGTCGCCCTGGCAGAGCAGCGGCACGGTGAGCCGGTCGCGCAGGGCTTCGGTGGCGGCCTTGGCCGCTCTCATGGAGGAGAACAGGCCGAGAGTCCGGCCGCCCGCGGCCTCGATGAGCTCGACGATCTCGTCCAGGTACTGCTGCGGCAGGCCGTCGCGGCCGGGCTGCGGCAGGTGCTTGGCGACGTAGAGGATGCCGGCGCGGGGATGGTCGAACGGGGAGCCGACGTCGATGCCCTGCCAGCCCTTCTCGCCGAGGCCCCACTGCCTGGCCATGCCGTCGAAGGTGCCGCCCAGCGCGAGCGTGGCCGAGGTGAGCACCACGGTGCGCTCGCCGAAGAGCTTGTCGCGGAGCATGCCGCCGACGTTCAGCGGGGCGACGCGCAGCATGGGCGGGCGGCGGTCGGTGCCGGCCTCCAGCCACACCACCTCGGCCCTGTCGGCCTCGGAGGCGTGCCCGTACGCCTCCAGCATGCGCACCGCCGCGTCGTGCACCTCGTCGAGCGCCGTGAAGGCCGCCTTGCGCTGGCCGGCCCTGTCGGGGTCGTCCTTGTCGGCGCCGCGCGGGCCGAGCGCGGTGACGCAGCGTGCCGAGGTGTCGCGGATGAGGGCCAGGGTGAGGCCGAGCACCTGGGGCAGCTCGTCGATGCGGCCGTCGGGGGCGGCGGCGAGCAGCGCCTTCAGGTCTTCCCCTGCCTCCATGAGCTGGTCGGCGATGGGCTGCTCGATCAGGCGGCCCACCCTGCGTACGGCCAGCGCCACCGAGCCCTCCGACAGCTCGCCGGTGGCGACGGACGTGACCCGGTCGACCAGCTCGTGCGCCTCGTCGACGACCACCATGTCGTGCTCGGGCAGCACGGGGATGTCGCCCATCGCGTCGATCGCGAGCAGCGCGTGGTTGGTGACCACCACGTCGGACTCTCCGGCGCGGGCCCTGGCCAGCTCGGCGAAGCACTCGGCCCCGCTCGGGCAGCGGGCGGCTCCGAGGCACTCCTGGGCGCTCACCGAGAACTGCCGCCAGGCCTGCTCGCTGACCCCGGGCACCAGCTCGTCGCGGTCGCCCGTCTCGGTCTCCTCGGCCCACTCCTGGATGCGCTGCACCATCCGCCCGGTGGCGCTGACCTCGCGCGGGTCGAAGAGCTGGTCCTGCTCGTCCTCCTCGGGCCAGCCCGCGGTCGCCTTGTAGCGGCACAGGTAGTTGCGCCGGCCCTTGAGTATCGCGAACGACGGCTCGTGCGGCAGCTCCTTGGACAGCGCCTCGGCCAGCCTGGGCAGGTCGCGGTCGACGAGCTGGCGTTGCAGCGCGATGGTGGCGGTGGAGACCACGACCGTGGTGTCGCTGGCCATCGCGTGCCTGATCGACGGGACCAGGTAGGCGAGCGACTTGCCGGTGCCGGTGCCGGCCTGGACCGCCAGGTGCTCCTCTTCGTCGATGGCCCGCTGGACGGCCTTGACCATGGTGATCTGGCCCTGCCGTTCGCTCCCGCCGACGGCGTTCACCGCGACGCTGAGCAGGTCCTCGACTGGTGGGAGATGGGAGTCCGGCACAGCCGTCAACGGTACCGGCAATCGGGGGTCCGCCGCGCCGAGACGCCGTGTGATCGCCCGGACGCATCCCGGCGTTCCAGAACTCCTCCGGCGGCTGCCGTGGCACACTTGCGACCGGAACTCCGGCAGGTCAAGGAAGATCTTCCTGGGGTTTCGCGGTGAGGAAGCGAAAGCCGGTTCAGTTGAGTCTGCCGGGGTTGAGTGGACGATTAAGGCTGGTTAAAGCAGTATGGGCCTCATGTCGGAAGTTGTCCCGTTGCCGTCGTTCGGCGAAGTGTTCTTCGATGCCCGAGGTCAGGAGCGGTGTCTCCGGGTCACCTGGCACGAAGGCACCCTGGTCCTGAGCCTGTGGCGAGGGGAGATGTGCACCGCGAGCTTCCGCATGCCGATGGACGACGTCGGCCGGTTGCTCGACACCCTCGACGACGGCTACGCCGAGGCCACCGGCGAGCAGCCCGCCGTGCCCGCGCACGACCCCGGCACCGAGGTCATCCCGGGCACCGGCCAGTATCACCGGCCGCAGCACCAGCCGCTCCAGCCGGTCCACCAGCAGCCGCAGCACCAGCCCGACGAGCGGCCCACCGCCGCGCTCTCACCCAACGACGTCCTGGTGGCCAGGGGCACCCCGGCCCGCCAGGACAAGCTGGTGGCCTCGTACGGCGAGTCGACCGTGCCGCGCGACGGCCAGGCCCCGCAGTACGGCGACCCGGCGGCGCAGCGCGAGGCCCAGCCCCCGCAGTACGGAGACCTGGCGGCGGCACGTGAGGCCCAGGCCCAGGCGCCCCAGGCGTACGCCGAGCGGCCCCCGTTCACCGGCCCCCAGTACGTCGAGCCGGGCTCCGGCGACCCCTACTCGGGCCCGCAGTACACCGAGCCCGCCGCCCAGGAGCCGTTCACCGGCCCCCAGTACGTCGTCTCCCCGCAGTACGCCGAGCCGGTGACCGGCGCCGAGCCCGTCTACCAGCTGCCCGGTGACCGCCGTCAGCCGGCGCCGCCGCACACGACCGACCCGTTCGGCTTCCGCTCCCCGGAAGCCGACCCCTACCCGCCGGCCGACACCTATCCGCAGCCCAAGGCCGACTACTACGGCCAGCGGCCCGACCCGTACGGCGACCAGGGCTACCAGCACAGGCCCACCCACGGCGGCGGCGTGGCAGGAACCCCGGCGCACAGCGGCGGAGGCGGGCAGGGCGCGGCCGGGCTCGGCACCCCGATGCACGGCATCCCGGGCGCCGGCAGGCGCCAGGCGGCCGACCGCTACCCGGGCCAGGACCGTTACCCCGCCCAGGACCAACCCCACGACCGTTACCCCGGCCAGGACCAGCCCGCCGAGCGGTACCCGGGCCAGGACCACTACTCCGGCCAGGACCACTACTCCGGCCAGGACTCCTACCCCGCCCCCGCGCCCAACCCGGTGGACCCGCTGCTCGCCCTCGGCACCAACCAGCCGCAGCCGTACCAGCAGCAGCCGCCGTCCGAGCCGCACCTCTCCCGGCCGTACGTGCACGACCCGATGTTCACCACCGGCGAGCGGCTCCGCCCCGAGCAGCAGTACGACGACAGGAGCGACCGCCGGGAGTGGTGATCGCCCCGGGTTCGCCTCCAGCGAACCCGGGAAGCCGGACGCCCCGGCCCGCGTTGCCGCCGAGCAGCATCCCGGCCGGCGTTCCGGCTGCTGGACGGCCTCGCCCAGGGTCTCCCGTCGCTGCCAGGATGTCATCAGGAGCGGGCTGTCACGCGCCCGCGCTGAGGCGAAGGAGAGCCGGTGAACTCGATCCTGGGCCTGCAACTGCTGCTGGTGACGGCCGGAGCGATCGCGGTCGCGGCCGTGGCCAGGCGGAAGGGCTGGCCCGCGCCGCTGCTGCTGGTGGCCGCCGGGTTGGTGGCCTCGCCCCTGGTGCCGTTCGTGCAGCTCGACTCGAAGCTGGTGCTGTTCGTGTTCCTGCCGCCGCTGCTCTACTCGGCCGCGCTCGACAGCTCCTACCTGCGGCTGCGTGACGTCAAGCGGGCCGTGGCGCTGCTGTCGATCGGGCTGGTGCTGTTCACCGCGGCGGTCGTCGGTGGGGTCGTGCACCTGCTGCTGCCGGAGCTGCCGCTGGCCGCGGCGTTCGCGCTGGGCGCCATCATCGCGCCGCCCGACGCGGTGGCCGCGGTCGCGGTCGGCAGGCGGCTCGGGCTGCCGCGCAGGCCGCTGACGATCCTGATCGGCGAGAGCCTGTTCAACGACGCCACCGCGCTGACCGCGTACCGGGTGGCGATCGGCGCGGCGACGGGCGAGGCGATCGACCTGATGCACGGGATCGGCGAGTTCGTGTACTCGGCGGCCGGCGGCGTGGTGATCGGGCTGGTGCTGGCGGTCGCGCTGGCGTGGGTGTTCCAGCGCACCCGCGACTCGCTGGTGGAGAACACGCTGATGCTGCTGATCCCGTTCGGGGCGTACCTGGCGGCGGAGTCGGTGCACGCGTCAGGGGTGATCTCGGTGGTGATCGTCGGGCTCTACCTGGGGCACCGGATGCACTTGCGCGGGTTCGGCACGCGGCTGGTGTCCGACGCGGTGTGGAAGGTGACCGACTTCTTCCTGGAGACGATCGTCTTCGCGCTGATCGGGCTGCAGCTCGTGCCCGTCATGCGGGGGATCACCGGGTACGGCGCCTGGGAGGTCGCCGGTTACGCGCTGATCGTCTTCCTCGTGACGGTGCTGTCGAGGTTCGTGTGGATCTTCCCCGTCACGTACCTGCTGAGAATGCTCGACAGGAAGGGCCCGCCGCCCACGCCGCAGCAGGTGGCGGTGCTGAGCTGGGCGGGCATGCGCGGGGTGGTGTCGCTGGCGGCGGCGTTCGCGATCCCCGACGCCGTGCCGGGCAAGCCGATGCTGCTGTTCCTGACCTTCACCACGGTGATCGGCACCCTGCTCGTGCAGGGCACCACGTTCCCCACGCTGATCAGGCGGCTGCACGTGTCGAGCGAGCAGGAGCGTTACCAGGACAACCTGGCCGAGGCGTCCGCACAGCAGGCCGCGCTGGCGGCGGGGCTGGAGGTGCTCGACCGGCTCGTGGAGCTGGAGGGCGAGCCGGACGAGATCCAGAAGCAGGTCATCGACCAGCTCAGGGAGAAGTCCTGGCGCCGCTCGCTGACCGCCTGGGAGCGCCTGGGCGGCGGCACCGGGCATGGCGGCGCCGAGACGCCCAGCGCCCTCTACCGTCGCCTGCGCCGCGACATGCTGCAGGCCGAGCGCGAGGTGTTCGTCCGGCTGCGCGACGAGCGCCGGTTGGACGACGAGGTGCTCCGCGAGGTGATGGCCCAGCTCGACTTCGAGGAGGCCATCCTGGAGCGCTAGCCCATGAGGTTGTCCGGGTAGCACCACCGCCAGTCCTCGCCCGGCTCGAACGACTGGATCACCGGGTGGGCCGTGGCGTGGAAGTGCTTGGTGGCGTGTTTGTTGGGCGAGGAGTCGCAGCAGCCGATATGTCCGCATTCCAGGCAGCGGCGAAGGTGCACCCACCGGCTCCCGCTGGCGAGGCACTCCTCGCACCCCTCAGGCGTCCGTGCCAGAGGGTCGTCTGCTTGGAGAAGATGCTCACAAGTTGCCATGAACGAAATCCTAGAACCAGAACGTGCGCTCCGACCCGGCCGGACCCCTCGCGGCGCGCCCGCCCCACGGCGCGGACCGTTGGGTAGGGTCGCAGGCATGGGTCCTCTGACGCGCCGATTCGCCCCTCTCATCGCCTTTGCCGCTTTCACCCTCGCCGCCGGATGCGGAGAGGTCAACAACACGATCGACAAGGCCCAGGCCTGCCTGGAGGCTCCGAAGATCGTCACCCAGCTGGGTGCGGAGATCACCAAGCTCAAGGATGACCCCAAGGCCATGGACAAGGCCATCGACGACGCCGCCACCAAGCTGAACGACGTCGCCGACAAGGCCGCCAACACCACGCTCAAGCAGGCCTCCGAAGACCTCGCCCGGACGTTGGGCGAGATCGACGTCAACAACGCCATCGACTCGGCCCAGAAGGTCGGCACCGAGACCGCCGCCTACCTGGAGAAGGTGGCCAAGGCCTGCGCGAGCTGAATCCCGGCTTCTCTAGGGGAAAAGTGGACGAATTACCGTTTTTCCTATGGAGCCGGACCCTCGATTTACCCTCGCCAACGAGCGCACCTTCCTCACCTGGCTGAGCACGGCGCTGGCGCTCAGCGCGGGCGGGGTGGCCATCGCCGCGGTGCCTGAAGACGTGTTCGTCCCGTGGATCCGCACCGCGCTGGCCGTGGTGCTGGTCACGCTGTCCGCGCTGGCCGCGGGCATGGCCTACCCGCGCTGGCGCAACATCCAGCGAGCGCTGCGTGAGCAGGCGCCGCTCCCGCCGCCCGCGCTCGCCGCGGTGTTCGGCTATGGCGTCGCGGCGGTCGCGATCATCGCCCTGGTACTCATCATCATCCGTGCGGCCTGAGATGTCCGACGAGATCTGGGACCCGGGCCTGCAGAGCGAGCGCACCAGGCTCGCCTGGGTCCGCACCGCCGTGGCCCTGTCGACGGGCGGGCTCGGCGCCGCCGGGCTGTCGCTGCGCCACGGCCTGCCGACGACGGCGACCGGCGGCA